>CANJNG010000184.1 GCA_947475205.1 Bacteroidota bacterium | reverse complement strand
TTATAATATGTATCCCCGCCTATCTTTTTTCCAAAAACTGAGAGTGGGAGTTGAAGCCTCTCGTTACGGTTGGAAGACTGAATTCGGAGGATTGAATTACAACGTTATTACACCTTCTCTCACCTGGGTTATCAAGAAAGCCAACAAACGCAGCAGCCTCGAACAATCGTTCACCTTCCGCACCGTTATCGTAAACAAGGAAGTGGCCGCCAACAATGAAACTTTTCAAACTTACAGCCTCAAGAGTTTTAATTATTACATAAACGATTACACCCACACCATCCGAAACGCTCGCAAAATCAATCCTTTCAGCTTAATCTTCAATGTACAGCAAGGCAAGGGCTTTGCCAAGGCTTCGGTAGAAGGGAAATACCAACTCACCTTCAAAGGCAAGAACAAAGGCTTTGATGTTCGGTTGTTCTATGGCAAAGCATTTATTTACGATGTAGGTATTCAGGGCGATTACCGTTTCCGCCTCAGTGGACAAACCGGCGGGCAGGATTATATGTATAATCAAACATTTCTGGGCAGATATGAATCGCCAAACAACAGCTTCCTCGGCAACCAGTTTACCGAAACCGATGGTGCGTTTAAAGTGTATTCACCTTTGGGACAAAGCCAAAACTGGGTGATGACGGCTAACTTCAAAACCAGCCTTCACCGCCTTTTTCCCTTCAAGCTCTATGCCGATTTCGGAACGTATTACAACGCCAGAAATGCATTTCCAACCAGTAAATCTTTAGTGTATAACTGGGGTGTAAGTCTGCCAATCTTGAACAATGTGTGTGAAATATATTTCCCCATCATGTATTCAAGCGACATCAAAAATTACCTCGACATCAATAATGTAAAATGGTATGAACGTATCCGTTTTACGCTTAACCTGAAGAGCCTAAACCCGGTGAAGGCGATTCGGGCTGTGAAGTTTTAAGGGATTAGAAGGTTGATTTCTAGCTTCTTTATTGTTAGATAGTCCAACTTAATTTCCTTAATTTCTTAATGGTAGGAAATATATTTTTTATTTTTGGAATATTAAAATTTTAGAAATGGTATCAAACTACAGTGCTTTATTCAATCGTTTCCCCAAGAAATATCCCATGCTAAAGCAACCTTGCAATAAGTAACCACCAGTTGGAGCATCCCAATTGAGCATTTCGCCAATAGCAAAGTGATTGGGAAGTTTTTTTAGCTCGAAGTTTTCATCCACTTCATCAAGTGGAATACCTCCAACGCTTGAAATAGCTTCATCTAAAGGAGCTAATCCTGAAATTAAAATAGGAAGATTTTTGATTCTTTCCGAAAGGGTAGGAGGGGAGATGAATTCTTCCTTAGTCAAAATAGAATTAAGCAAGGCCAATTGAACATCACCAAATTTCAGTTTATCTTTAAGCACTTTGCTCAATGATTTGATACCTTTTTCGGATAAATGAGCATGAATCTTTTCCATTGATAGTGATGGCTTCAAATCAAAGTACAGCGTAGCAGTTCCGTTTTCCCTTAATTGCTTTCTAATTTCAGGACTTAACGCATACACTGCACCGCCTTCCAACCCAAAACGTGTAATAACTATTTCTCCAGCTTTTGATTTTGTGCCACATTTTACCTCAATATTCTTCAAGGCTTTTCCTTCTGCTACTTCAATAAACTTGGAATTCCAATCCACTTTCACCGCACAATTAGAGGGTTGAAAAGGCAGTATGTTAATTTCCTTTTCAGCAAACAGGTTTAACCATTGCCCATCTGATCCGGTTTTAGCCCAACTGCCTCCACCCAAAGCAAAGACAACCAAATCGGGGTTAACTTTTATTTCATTTTCCTTATGAACGAACAGCAATTCTCCATCACTATTCCAGCCCTGCCAATGATGTAGCGTTTTTAGAATAACCTTTTTCTTTTTCAACACATCGAGAATAGCATTCAACACTTGCACAGGTTTTATGCCTTTTTCTGGAAAAACCCGCTTGCTACTGCCTACAAAAGTTGAGATTCCTATTTTGAGAAGCCATTCCCTGAAATCGGCATTGGTGAAGGATTGAAGATAGGGCTCAATAAATCCATCGGGGGAATATCGCCCAATGAAATCAGTTAAATCTTCGGAATGTGTGAGGTTAAATCCGCCATCGCCGGCTACTAAGAATTTCCGTCCCGGGGCGAAGTTCTTTTCATAAATAGTTACATCAAACAGAGTGGAATCCAATTGTGCCGCCAACATCAATGCTGACGGGCCGCTACCAATTATGGTGATAGATTTTTTTGAAGCGGACACTGGGAATTAGCTAAGAGCCAATTGAGATATTACTCCAAGAATGCCGGATTTGTTGTCACAGAACTATCCGTTAAGCATTTCAAGAAGTTCAATAAGTCTGTTTTATCCTGCTCAGTAAGGTTTAAGCCCGTGCCAACATGTTTCATCATTGGGTCAACTGTAGCCGATGGGGTGCCACCCTGATTATAATGTTCTATAACATCTTCTAGCGTGGCAAATCGGCCATCGTGCATGTAGGGGGCGGTGAAAACAATATTCCGAAGCGTCGGGGTTTTGAATTTTCCGTCATCGTAACTGTTCCCGCTTATTGCTCCCAAACCCTTATCGGCAAAGGTGGCATCGAGGCCATTGTTGTGAAAAGAATTATCGGCAAAGGTCATGTCCACCTGATTATGACAGTGAAAGCAATCACCTTTTTCGGTGCTGTATATTACGAAGCCATTTGTTTCAGATTCGGTTAAACTAATTTCATGACGAATAAATTTATCATACCTCGTATTAGTAGAAATAATTGTCCGCTCAAACTGAGCAATAGCTTTTGTAACCAAATTGCTATCAATGGTATTTGTTCCGAATGCTTTGCAAAACAGGTCGGGATATATAGAGCTATTTTGTAATTTCTCCACCACACTTGGCCAGGTTTCGTGCATTTCAATGGGATTTGTAACCGGGTCGTGTGCCTGCTTTTCCAAGGTAGCTTCTCGCCCATCCCAGAAAAAGTTCTTAGCCCAAAGCAAATTTAGTAGCGACATCGAATTTCGGGTTCCCTCAATATTATTTACTCCTTTGCTCACTTTCTTGCCATTATCAGTAAACGAAAAAGCCGGATTGTGGCAACTCGAACAGCTCATCGAATTGTCTTTCGATAGCAATTTTTCATAGAAAAGTTTCTTACCCAAAGCAATTCCTTCCTCAGTCAATGGATTATCGCTCATATCTGGAATAGAGGGAAAATATGCGGGCCGTGTAACAGTATATGGAGTTGTTGCCTCACCGCCGCATTCAGATATAGGTGGAGGTTCAACAGGCTTTTTGCACGAAGCAATAAATAGTGTCATGCAAATTGAAAATAGAAGTATTGGCGACTTTCTAAACATCAATTATTTGATTGTAAAATTATAACATTCAAACATAGCTGTACTATTTTTGTTGGATGGAATTCAAAGATTATTTTTCACACAACTCAAAAAGCTATGCGGATAGCCGACCCGTTTATCCTCAGACTTTGTATGATTTCATTGCTAAGTTGCCTATTGAAAAGCAAGCTTGCTGGGATGTAGCCACAGGTAGTGGCCAGGCTGCCGTGCCACTGTCATCCATTTTTGCAAAGGTAATAGCTACCGATGCCAGCCAAAATCAAATCGAGAATGCTACTAAAGTTGCCAACATAGATTATCTCAACGAACCTGCCGAACAAACCGGTATTCCCGATTCCAGCATTGATTTGATTACGGTGGCTCAGGCACTGCACTGGTTTTCGTTTGATGATTTTTACAAAGAAGTGAAACGTGTTGCCAAGCCAAATGCCTACATTATCTGCTGGTGCTACAGCCTAACACGTATCACTCCCGAAATTGATGCCGTGGTGGATCAGTTGTATTACGACCTCACTGCTCCTTATTGGAAACCCGAACGCAATTATGTGGATGAAGAATACAGCACAATTCCTTTTCCGTTTCAGAAATTAGAAACGCCTAGCTTTGAAATGAAATTGGACTGGGATGCCGACCAATTAATCAACTATTTGAATACTTGGAGCGGCGTTAATGAATACCAAAAAGCAAACGGGCACAATCCTCTAACGCTTATTGAAGCTGATTTGAGAAAGGCGTTTGGTGAAGGAAATAAAGTAAACGTGGTGTGGCCCCTTCATATTTTGATGGGAAGGGTTTGGGGATAGACAGCTCCTATAAGAGGTTATATAGACCTATTCCTCTTCCTTACTAATGGGCGAAGTGCGAAGCGGTGGCAATACGCTTTGCTTTACCGGATATTTGCGAACAAATCGTTCTACCGAAGCCGAATTTAATCCACCTTTTGTGAAAAGTTTATGCGTATTGAAAACAGCAACTGTAGCTTCCTTCGATAGCACAGCCTTTTGCGGCCAGGCAGTTTTTCCATTGTTGAAATGATAACCGCCTTCGGAAACTGAAATCAAATTCTGCCCATCGAAACTGCTAACTTTAAATCCAAAACCACTCTTTTCGATTCTTGCCACCGGGGCATTTTCGTAAAACAAACTATCATTAGAGAAAGTGAGCAGATTTTGTGAAGAGCCTACTAAGCTAATGGCTAAAAGAATAAAGGAAAATGTGAATTTCATTGTTGGAAGGCAAAAATACACAAATTAGTAATGAGAAATTTAGTAGAGTGTATTGAGAGGCAGCCGGCGGTTGCAGAGGTAGAAAATTATTTTCTGCACTTACTTCCATCAGGCGGAAGTCTCTCATTACTCTCTACTCAAATCTCTCTACTCAAATCTAAATGCTACCTTCGCCTTGGTGCAAAAACGGTTAATTATAATTGGCGGTGGGGCTTCCGGCTTTTTTTGTGCGGTGAATGCAGCAGCCCGCAATCCCGGCCTAAAAATTACCATTGTAGAGAAGCAATCAAAGGTTCTCCAAAAGATAAAAGTGAGTGGCGGCGGGCGATGCAACGTTACCAATGCCTGCACCGACAATGCCGTTTTAATTCAGAAATATCCACGAGGGAAAGCATTTCTAAAGAAAGCATTTCAGCAGTTTTCCACCACAGACACTATGGACTGGTTCGAAAAGCGGGGCGTGAGGCTAAAAGCAGAACCCGACGGCAGAGTATTTCCGGTTTCAAATTCATCGCAAACCATTATTGATTGCCTGGTGAATGAAGTGTCTAAACATAGCATTGAAGTGATGCTGCAAACCGAAATTGTGATGGTGGAAAAGCATAAAGGCGAATTTGTGCTGCAAACCAAATCTGCTCATATCCTGAAATCCGATTATTTATTCGTGGCCTGCGGTGGTTTCCCGAAAATAGAACAATACAATTGGCTAAAGAAATTGGGGCACACGGTGGCCATTCCCGTTCCCTCACTTTTCACCTTCAATATGCCCAAACACCCCATTACCGAACTAATGGGGGTGGTGGTAGAAAATGCTACCCTAAAAATTGTTGGCTCCAAATTAAGCGAACAAGGGCCGGTGCTTATTACGCACTGGGGACTAAGCGGCCCGGCGGTGTTGCGGCTATCGGCTTGGGGTGCTATGGAATTAGCTGCGAAGAATTATGAGTTTGCCATTTTAGTAAATTGGCTTTCCACAAACGAAAACGATTTGCGAACCCAATGGAACGCCCTCCGAAACAAACAGGGACATTTGCAAATGAAAAGCCGAAATCCGTTTGGGTTGCCCAATCGGTTGTGGGATTTCCTGCTCTTGGTTTCCGAAATAAATCCCGAAATCCGCTGGGCCGAGTTGCCTTCCAAACAGCAAAACAAACTCATTACATTGCTCACCACTCATGAGTTTACTGTGAAAGGAAAAACCACCTTTAAGGAAGAATTTGTAACCAGCGGCGGTATTAATCTCGAAGAAATAGATGCCGAAACCATGCAGAGTAAACTCGTGGAGGGATTATACTTTGGTGGTGAAATATTAAATATTGATGGAATTACGGGCGGTTTCAACTTTCAAAACGCCTGGACTTGTGGGTTTATAGCTGCCAAGCAGTTTGGGACTAATTAGAACCCTAGTTACAGCCGAAAGCAACCTAATTCCAAATCCAGACCCCTCCATAGCCAATAATCTTTACTTTTACTGAGGATTTTGTAAATAGAACTGTTCTGTTGATGAGAAGAACCGTTCTTCAGTTGAGAAGAGCTGTTCTGGTGATGAAAAGAACTGTAAATGCAATTGTGTTGCATTATACCTAGTTCGCAATTGCATCTCCCAAGTTCGCAATTGCATCTCTCAACTTCGCAATTGCATCTCTCAAGTTCGTAATTGCATCTCTCAAGAGGGTTTGTTACATAAACTGTGTCATTTTTATTTTTTGTTAGATTTCGTTTAGATTAAATCTTTCAGTAAAAATGATGTTTAATTGAATTGAAATTTGATTCCAATTTAAGATTGGTTTTTCCCATT
>CANJNG010000183.1 GCA_947475205.1 Bacteroidota bacterium | reverse complement strand
TCTTCTTCAAAAATATCAAACCTGACCACGGCGTAATCTCTTGATTGGTATAGGTTATCTTGAAATTCATACTGCAAAAATATCTAATGTTAAGCGTTAGAAATAATCCTATCACTTAATTTGGGTTAAAAGCGACCTCACACCAAATAAGAAGTGACCTAACAATTAATTAAAAGTGACCTCACACCAAATAAGAAAAGACCTCACAATTAATTAAAAGTGACTTACGTTCCAACTACATTTACCTCATTGAAGATTTTCTGCATAAAAAAAGGTCAAACTGCTTTCCCACAATTTGACCTTTTCCAGTTTATAATCCAACCTTCCTATTCCTTCACAAACTTAAACGTCCAGCTTTCTACGCCATTGCACAAATGGCAGGTTTTGGGTCGAGAAGCAACTTTAATCTAGTATTTAAACGCATTGCCGGATTTTCACCTTCGGAATATAAAGGAGGGGCTGGGAAGGAATAAGAATTCTCCCATCTCACGTCTAAAATCTCGTGTATCATGTATTATATCCCATTACTTTTGACCGATGGAATTGAGTACGTTTTTAGTAGAGGTTGAAACCCTGATAGCAAACAGTTTTGCTGGAAGAGAACCCTTGGAATTATATGCTCCGGTAAGTTATACATTCGGGGTAAAAGGTAAGCGGATGCGGCCTACTTTGGTTATGTTGGGAAATGCTGTTTGTGGAGGAAACCCCAATGAAGCCCTTGCACCGGCTGCTGCTGTGGAAATGTTTCACAACTTCACCCTGCTGCACGATGATATAATGGACAAAGCCCCGCTACGCCGAAACTTGGCTACGGTGTGGGAAAAGTTCGGCAGCAATCCAGCTATTTTAAGTGGAGATGTAATGCTGGTATTGGGATATTCTATTTTATCCAAAAGTTCCAAGTTTGCCGAACTGGCTGTGGTTTTTAGTAAAGCTGCCGTAGAGGTGTGCGAAGGCCAGCAATTGGACATGAATTTTGAAAATCGTGACGATGTAAGCATTGACGAATACATGAAGATGATAGAGCTGAAAACATCGGTTTTATTAGCCGCTTGTTTGCAATTAGGTGCTATAACTGCAGGTGCAAGCACCGAACTTCAGCAAAAACTATACACTGCCGGACTAAACCTCGGCATTGGTTTCCAGCTTCACGACGATATTTTAGATGTGTTTGGCGACCCCCAGAAATTCGGCAAGCAAATAGGTGGTGATATAATTGCCAACAAAAAAACCTTCTTGTTAATTAAAACTTTCGAACTTGCTCAGGGCGATTTGTTAGATGATTTGATGTATCATATTAACGCAGCTCACTTCGAACCCGAAGAAAAGGTGAAAGCCGTGAAAGATATTTACAACAAACTTAGCATTAAAGACCTAGCCGAACGCAAAATGAATGAGTATTTCAACTTGGGCCTTACTCAAATAAAGGCCATAGATTTACCAAGCGAACGAAAGGAAGAGTTGCTATCGTTTTTCAACACTTTAATACATAGGGAAAAATGAGTGTTTCGGTTTTAAACTCGTTTAAGACGGGACTAATTTGTTTCTTTATTCTCCTCCTTCCTTCCATTCAAAGCTGCAAGGTGTATTCCTTCACCGGAGCCAGTATTTCACCCGATATAAAAACGGCCAATGTAAAATTCTTTACCAATATTAGCCCACTTGCTCCACCAACGCTTACACAAACCCTTACCGAAGCACTTAAAGACAAACTAAACTCGCAAACCTCACTTTCCTTGGTCCGCAGTGGTGGCGATTTAACTTACGAAGGACAAATCACTAATTATGTTACCAACCCTATAGCCATTCAAGGTAATGAAGTTGCGGCATCAAACAGACTAACTTTAACAGTAAGTATCAAGTTTATTAACGCTAAAGACGAACGCCAGAATTTTGAAAAATCCTTCACCCGCTTCGCCGATTTTCCAAGTAGTTCGAGCCTCACCGCTGTGGAGCCTTCGTTGATTGACGAAATCAAACAACAATTGATTCAGGATATATTCAATGCCAGTATAGCAAATTGGTGAGTAATGAAAAGGATTATTCGGAATTGTAAAAACCATTTAAATGCAACAAGATATTCGCTGGAATCAACGCTTTGCTAATTACGAAAAAGCATTATTTCAATTGGCCGATGCCATTGAAAACAATGGAGCAAATCCAATTGATATTATTAAAGAAGGAACCATTCAGCGGTTTGAATTTACCCACGAACTTGCTTGGAAGGTGATGAAAGATTTTTTGAGTGATAAAGGTATTCAGGGCATTATTGGGTCGAAAGATGCCACCCGGCTTGCGTTTCAAAATGAAATTATTGTCCAAGGCCAAGTTTGGATGGATATGATAGAAAGCCGAAACAGAACCGTTCACACCTACCAGCAGAATATTCTCGAAAATGAATACGCAAAAATTGTAAACCTGTATTTTCCTCTGATTAGTGCATTTTCGGTAAAAATGAATACTCTGTTATGAATTTTGGCCTTAGTATAGAAACCACTGATAGAATCAAGGGGGTATTTCAAAAGTATCCCGAGGTGGAATCAGTGATTATATACGGTTCGCGTGCAAAAGGTAATTTTCGGGAAGGTTCAGATATAGATTTAACGCTAAAGGGTAAGAGCATTCCGACACAATCCATTTCCGACATTAGCAGTGCCTTAGATGACTTAAATACACCTTACCTTTTTGATATTTCAATATTCGATAGGCTAAATTCACCCGATTTAGCCGAGCACATTAGCCGAATAGGAAAAGTGTTTTATGCTAAAGCAGAAAAGGCCTGAAATTATATTCTCTATTAATTTGACCACCCAAAACATAACCCAATTCCTTACCTATCCCGCCTTGCTCGATGAAAAGTCATTGGCGGGTGTGGACGAATTGGTAGCCACTTATCCTTGGTATGCAGGTGGGCAAATGTTGTTGGCCCGGAATCTTCACAACTTGAATCATCTTCGCTATCCGGCAAGACTTAAAATGGCTTCGGCAGCTACAATCGACCGGGCTTTGCTTCGTGATTTTGTGTTGGTTTTGAAGGAGAAGCCTAATTTAGTAAGCGTTCTAAAACCTGAAACAATTGCCTCTGCAAGTGAAACAATTGCTCCTTCAAGCGAAACAATTGCCCCTGCAAGTAAAACAATTGCCTCTGCAAGTGAAACAATTGCCTCTGCAAGTGAAACAATTGCCTCTGCAAGTGAAATAATTGCCTCTGCAAGTGAAACAATTGAACCCGAAGCAATACCTTTTACTAATCAAGTACAACAAATTACCCTTCCCCTCATCCCCTTTGAGCCTTATTCCCAATTTGATTTCACTTCCGAATTGCTCAAACTTCCCGAGATAGTTAAGGAGAAACCTCAGCCAAAGCCTGTGCTAAATTTTTCAAAAGATAAAATGAGCTTTGCCGATTGGTTGAAACATACCAAGCACCATGCCGAAGAGCCACCCTCCGAAGCCATAATTGATAAGTTTATTGAAGGAAATCCAAGAATGCCTCGCCCGAAGCAAAACGAATTTTTCAAACCGCAAGATGCTGCCAAGCGAAGTTTAGCCTCTCCAATTCCCTTCGTAACTGAGACTTTAGCCAATATTTATGAGCAACAAGGTCACATTGAAAAGGCAATTTTAGCTTTTGAAAATTTAAGTGTAAAACATCCCGAAAAAAGTAGTTACTTCGCAGCCCGAATTTTAACACTAAAAGAACGTATAAAAGATTAACTCATGTTTTACTTCATCCTTAGCCTCATCTTGCTTGCAGCCATTTTATTAATTTTGGTTGTACTGGTTCAAAACTCAAAAGGCGGCGGCCTTGCTTCCAACTTTGGCCCGAGCAATCAAATTTTAGGTGCACGCCAAACCACCGATTTTCTCGAAAAACTTACCTGGGGCTTAGCCCTTGCCGTAATCGTTTTAAGTATTTCGGCTAATCTGATTATTTCAGGTGGCAGCAGCGACGAAGCCCGCGACACCGAACTTCGCGAGCAAATCGAAAATGCTCCGGCAGCAGCACAGTCTCAGCAACAAGCACCCCCAGCCGGGCAAGCCGCTCCTCAACAAGGGCAACCTGCTCCAGCTCCAGCACCTGCAAAATAGTTCCCATTTCAAACAAGCAAACTCAACGATTTGTTAGTAACCTAGCAATCGTTGAGTTTTCCTGTTTAATGATACTCCCAGTTATAATTCAAAAATCGTAATTCGTAATTTCCCCAATGGCCGACGATAAAAAAATAATCTTCTCAATGGTGAAGGTGAGCAAAATTCACCCACCTGCAAAGCAAGTTCTTAAAGACATTTACCTCTCCTTTTATTATGGAGCTAAAATTGGTGTTCTTGGACTTAACGGTTCAGGAAAATCAACATTGTTGAAAATCATAGCTGGATTAGATAAGTCTTTTTTAGGTGAAGTCGCTTTTTCTCCAGGCTATACTGTTGGATATTTGGAACAAGAACCACATCTCGACGAAACCAAAACAGTGAAAGAAGTGGTGATGGAAGGCGTGCAAAAAGTGGTTGATATTCTCAAAGAATATGAAGAGGTGAACAACAAATTTGCAGAACCCATGACCGATGACGAGATGAACAAACTCATCACCCGTCAAGGTGAATTGATGGACTTAATCGAGCATCACAATGCTTGGGAATTAGATTCTAAATTGCAACGTGCAATGGATGCCTTGCTTTGTCCTGATGGTGATTCGCCGGTAGTGAATCTTTCGGGAGGCGAACGCCGCCGGATAGCACTTTGCCGTCTATTATTGCAAGAACCGGATATTTTATTGCTCGATGAGCCTACCAACCACCTCGATGCCGAATCGGTGGATTGGCTCGAACAGCATCTTCAACAGTATAAAGGAACCGTAATTGCCGTTACCCACGATAGATACTTCTTAGATAACGTAGCCGGATGGATATTGGAGTTAGACCGTGGCGAAGGCATTCCATACCAAGGCAACTACAGCTCTTGGCTCGAACAAAAAACCAAGCGTTTGCAATTAGAAGATAAGCAGGAAACCAAACGCAGCAAAGCCCTCGAACGCGAGTTGGAATGGGTTCGGATGGGGCCAAAAGGTCGCCAGTCGAAATCAAAAGCAAGGCTTGCGGCGTATGACAAAATGCTGAATGAAGACACCAAGCAGAAGGAAGATAAACTGGAGATTTACATTCCACCAGGGCCACGTTTGGGCGGAAATGTTATCGATGCAAAAGGCGTTGCCAAATCGTATGGAAGCAAACAATTGTACAGCAATCTGAACTTTAGCCTGCCACCGGCTGGAATTGTGGGAATCATCGGGCCAAACGGCGTTGGGAAAACCACCATTTTTAAAATGATTATGGGAATGGAAAAACCCGATGCTGGAACGTTTGTAGTAGGTGATACCGTAAAGATTGGTTATGTGGATCAAAGCCACAAAGACATCGACAACAACAAATCGGTGTACGAAGTAATTTCTGGCGGGAATGAGGTGCTTGAAATTGGTGGAAAAACCATGAATAGCCGTGCTTATGTTGGGAAGTTCAACTTCATAGGTCCCGACCAAGGGAAAAAGTGCGGAGTATTATCGGGTGGAGAAAGAGGCCGGTTACATTTGGCTATTACCTTAAAAAGTGGTGCAAATGTGTTACTCCTCGACGAGCCTACCAACGATATAGATGTAAATACACTTCGTGCACTTGAAGAAGCTATTGACAATTTTGCCGGATGTGCTGTAATCATTAGCCACGATCGTTGGTTTCTAGATAGAGTTTGTACCCATATTTTAGCATTTGAAGGCGATGGCGAGGTATATTTCTTTGAAGGAGGCTACTCCGAATACGAAGAAAATGTTAAGAAACGTCTAGGGGATTCAGCTACTAGGAAAACGAGGTACAAGAAGTTAGTGGCGTAAATCCTAATATTTTTGGCTGCTTTAGCAAAGCAGATGTTAGTGTGTTCTATATTTCCTGAAATTTAGTTTTTCCAGGAAATAAATATCGAACACCTAATACAGTTTGCACTTGTGTATTAGTCCAATATTGGCTTTGCTTCATTGTACAAAACATAAGTAGCTACTGCATTAACCACACTAAAGTTTAATTTGTCCATTTGACTAAATTAAACTAAGTGTTCGTATAACATCAATTCGGCGGTTGAGCTACTTTGTAGGAAAGACAAGGGTTTCGGAGAGGGTAAAATAAAAAGGCACACTAAAAATAGTGTGCCTTCCTGTAGAGTAGTCCGTACGGGAATATAAACCCTTCACGAAACACCCCTATTTACAGGCTTTTAAAGTGGTTTTGAAAACCTTGTATATGAATTTGTATATTGTAGCGTGGATGCTATCCACACCTATTCCGCTTTTTTCATTGTTTTACTTTCAGTTTTTGCTGTAGATATATAGGCTGTCCCCCCCTCCCCATTTTTTAATTTTGCAAGCTCTTCAATTAGCCTTTCGTTCTCTTTCAGTAGCCTTTCATAATGT
>CANJNG010000182.1 GCA_947475205.1 Bacteroidota bacterium | reverse complement strand
CCACTAACGCAAACGCCGAGTCCTTTAACTCCAAAATAAAACATTTTAGAGCGAATCTAAGAGGTGTAACAGATGTCAAATTCTTCCTCTTTAGACTTGAAAAATTGTTCGCATAAATCATTTGCTCCCCAGAAAATAAGTCTGACCCATCAAATAGCCGAATGCCACGGAGGCACGCTAAACGATAGTCGGTTTGGTGACAGAATGCGGGGTGAAGGAAAAATAGCTGAATCAATAAAACAGCTATTTGCTGTTTCCTACAAAAAGCATTTCAAAGGCCGAAAATCGAAACCGCTTGATTTAACGCTATTCCGCCGCCCACCAAAGCACGGACAGATGGAAATGTTTTGAAATTTATGCTGTCCCTATTTTTCTCTATAAACTACTTCCAATAACGTTTGACCAACAGCTTTCAGCGTTGCGGGGTCAATGTTCTCGGGCGAATCTTGCAAGGTGTGCCAATGCTTATAAAAGTTAGAAGCCGTTGAGCGGTCGTTGTGAATTATATCAATTGTAGGAATATTGGCAATTTGGTTTATGTAATAATGATCATCCGTAATGGCCCGGGTAGGTTCATTTAGGAAATAGTTCCCATACCCAATTCTTCCGGCGGCATTCCATACCTTTTGAACTACCGAAGGAGCAAACTCCATAGAGCCTTCTTCCTGCCTGAAAGTTGCACCCGCTCCACCCACCATATCGAGCAGAATTCCATAACGTGGCATATATCCAAATTGGTGCAGGTTTTTAGCCCAATACTGCGACCCCAAACAATAGCTATCAGCTTTTTCACGTTGCATAACGGCATCGGGTTGCCCATAATCTTCGGCATCAAACAAAATAATATCCACACCAATCTTTGTTTTATTCTCCTTTAATAGGCGTGCTATTTCCAATAAAACGGCTACTCCGCTTCCTCCGTCATTGGCTCCGGGAATAGGTTTGGTTTTTACAGTAGCGTCTTGATCCGAAAAAGGACGAGTGTCCCAATGAGCACAAAGCATCACACGCGAAGGGTTTTCGGTATTGAAACTGGCAATTATATTGCGAATCTTGAGTTGCTTATCATCGAAAGAAAGCACTGTTGCCTTTTGCACGATAACGGTGTCAGCAGTTTCACTCAAGCTTTTTATCAGGAAATCACCACACTGCTGATGTCCCGTTGAATTTGGAACTCGAGGCCCAAATGCAACTTGCTTCTTAACCAAATCCAACGCCTTTTCGCTACTAAAATCGGGAATAGCAATATTTTCAATTACTTCCTTTTTTACTTCTGATTCCGGAGTTGTTGTAGGTTTATCGGAGTTGCAGGAAGCGAGATATATTGATGCAAAAGCAAATAATGCGATGAGGTGGAATGCTCTGTTATTTTTCATTTTCGAATTTTCTGAATATTAGTCCATTTCAATTTGTACACCTTCCTTCTTAAACTGCAATTCAAACAGTTTCCGATACTGACCGTTTTCTTTTTGCATTAATTGAGCATGGCTGCCTTGTTCCAACACTTCGCCTTTATCGAGCACCAATATTCGGTCAGCAAATTGAACGGTAGTTAAACGGTGGGCAATGATAATACTTGTGCGTCCTTTCGTAAGTGTTTCTAAGGCCTGCTGAATCAGCCATTCGCTTTCGGTATCTACTGACGAAGTGGCCTCATCTAAAATCAAAATCTTAGGATTACATAGGTAGGCCCTTACAAAGGCTATAAGTTGCCTTTGACCCACCGAAAGCATATTACCCCGTTCTTTCACATCAAAATTATACCCATCGGGTAGCTTTTCAATAAACGTGTCGGCACCAATTGCTTTTGCAGCCTCCTGCATCCGTTCAAGAGAAATATCGGGATTGAGCAAGGAAATGTTATCAGCTATAGACCCCGAAAACAAAAAAACATCTTGCGGAATGGCTACTATATTTTGTCTCAAACTGCCTAAATTATAGTTGCGGATATTTTCAACATCTACAAATATTTCACCACGTGTGTATTCGTAATAGCGGGTAAGTAAATTAATAATGGAAGATTTTCCTGCACCTGTGGCCCCCACAATGGCCAGTTTCTCGCCTTCCTTCACTGAGATATTCACTCCTTTCAAAACCCAGTCTTCGTTGTTATAAGCAAACCAAACATTCTTAAAATCAATATTACCCTTGATTTTTGTAGCCTCAATTGTTCCGTTGTTCACAATTACTTCATCGGTATCGAGCACTTTAAAAACCCGTTCGGAGCTAACCACTCCCATTTGAAGGGTGTTGAATTTATCGGCCAGTTCCCGCATGGGGCGATACAGCATATTTATGTACATTATGAAGGCGATGATTTTTCCCGGAGATGCAACACCTTCTAAAGCCCGACCTGCCCCATACCATACCACTAAACCAATACTCACGGCAGACAATACTTCCACTACAGGTAAAAAGACAGAGTAGGCCCAAACTCCACGGTTATTTGCATCGCGGTGCTTTGCATTTATTTTCTGGAAAGCATCCATTTCTTCCTTCTCCCGATTAAAAATCTGAATGATGCTCATACCCGTTATATGTTCTTGCAGAAAGGCGTTGAGGCTTGCCACTGCATTTCGTACATCCTGAAAGGAAGATTTAATGGCATTCTTAAACCAATAGGTTGAGGCCCACAGCAGCGGCACGGGAGCCAATGCCACCAACGTTAACCGCCAGTCCACGGCAATCATCCACACAATAACCACTACCAATTTCAAAATATCACCCAAAATAACCAGAAAGCCCTCCGAAAACACATCGGCCAAGGTTTCCATATCACTCACTACACGGGTTACGAGCATACCAATGGGCGTGTTGTCGAAATATTTTAGTCGCATATGGGTAACATGAGCAAAAAGTTTAGTGCGTAAATCAAAAATCACTGCCTGACCTAAAAAGTTGGTCAGCCAGGTGTACAGAAACTGCAAATAGCCTTCGCCCAATAACAATATTATCATGAGGATAATCATATTGCGAAGGCCCTTGAAATCAAGAGCTGCCATGTAATTATCAACCGTGTATTGAATCATCCATGGACGCAAAGGCCCCATAATGGCAAGCACCACCGTGAGAATAACAGTGGCAATTAGTTTGCTTCGGTAAGGTTTTGCGTAAGAAAAAACCCTTGAAAGTACAGCGAAATCAAAGGCATTTCCGGTGGATTGAGACACAGACAAAAGTATGGGTTTTGGTTTATGCCGAAACTACATCGACACTAATATAATCAGTAACAATTCTACAAAGGTTCTGTTCGCCACTCCTTTCATCTAATTCCCCTTTCTAAATTTCGGCAAAAGATAATCCTTGCCTAAAATATCACTGCACGTTACCACTGCCGAAACCGTAACGCCAAGTACTCCGTGAAGATTGAGATTTTGTCCGGATAGAAAAATATTTTCAATCCTTTGCCTGCTGCTCAACACATACTTCATAGGGCTTTGGCTATCCATTGTAATCCCATACATACTTCCATTGGGAGTTGCCAAATAGTCGCGATATGTTAATGGCGTTTGTGCCGAATATGATTTAATCAAGCCCCTGATTTGCGGGAAAACTGTTTCTAGTTTAGCAATAATTTGTTGCGACTTCCTTTCCTTGAACTCTTCGTAGCCCTCTCCCCTACTCTGCTCGTGTTTGGGAATAGTTCGAAAGCTGCCTTCCCAATCTTTAACCTCTTCCATTTTCAAATAGCACATAACAGTTAGCGATTCGGCAAACTCACCGGTAGATTTTCCTGCCGGACAAAATATAGCCATTGTTTGCGGCCATGTTTCGGGTTGGTAATCGGTGGTGAAAACGTTTTCGTTTTCGTGGTGGTAAATATTGTAATTAAGGTATGGAAAACTAGCAGGCTTTAAAACGATATTTAGCAAAAATGCCCCTATCGAATTATCTAATCCCGAAACACGATTGGTGTAGGCCGGGCGAAGTGTGCCGGGGTTCAACATTTTGAAAAGCTCGATTGGATGAATATTGGCCACAATATTCATACAGGCTAAACGCTCGCCGCATGAAAGTACCACTGCACAGGCTTTGCCATTTGTGGTTTCAATAGATTTTACCTCTGAATAATTTCGCACCTCGCCGCCAAAGTTCCTGATTCCTTCCACCAAATGCTTGGCTATTTGTCCGCTGCCGTCCACACATTTCCATGCACTTTCTATATACGAATCCTCAATAATGCTATGAACATAAAATGGCGTTTTGTTCGGGTTTCCGGCGTAGAGAAGATTGTTTCCGGCCAGCACACTTTTGAGTTTGGAGTTGGAAGTTAATCCATCCAGATAATCCCCAATAGAAAGTTGATGTGCCGATGAAAGTTCAAAGTCGCCGGGGTTGATGTCCAGATTATGAAATGCCGCCTGTTTCCCCACCTCAGTAATGTCCTTTAGATAATGCTCTAAAGCCTTTTCTTCTTTCGGAAAATGCTTTAAAAGTTGTTCTTTGAAATTTGCTTTATCCTGAGCCAATGAAAACCGCTCGCCGCTGTGGCCAAAGGAAATCTGATCGAAACAATCCTCATCCAATCGTTTTAGATTAAGTTTTTCATTCAAATTAAAATACTCGAAAAACCGATGCAGCACCTGACCGGGCATTAGCCCACCGATGTAATGTACTCCCGCATCAAAAATGGCTTTATCGCGTGAAAAGATTTGCAGCGTCCCGCCAAACTGGCGATTTTTTTCCAACACACAAACGCTCTTTCCTTCCTTGGCCAGAATATATCCGCACTCCAAGCCTCCCAAGCCGGAACCGATAATTACGAAATCAAAAGCAGGCATATTTCTTATAGAAATTCAATAATCTCCTTTGCCGCCCGTGCCGATGCCCCCTCATTGCCCAACATTGCTTTTAGTTCAACATATCCTTGTTTCATCTTGCTTCGGGTAGTTTCATCAAAAAGCAGATTTAATTCCTTGGAAAGCTTTTGGGGGGTGAGGTGATGCTGAATTAATTCCGTAACCAAAGGCCGGTCAAGAATTAAATTCACCAGTGAAATATATTTTATCTTAATCAGGCTTCGGGCAATAAAGTAGCTGATAACGTTGCCTTTGTAGCAAACTACTTCAGGCACCTGAAATAAGGCCGTTTCGAGTGTAGCTGTTCCCGAAGTAACCAGAGCGGCATCGGCCTGAGCCAACACGGAATAGGTTTGTCCTTTCACAATTTGGATGTTGGGAAGGTTTCGGGCTTCGTTGAAAACCTCATCGGGTAAGGTGGAAGAGGCCGCCAGCACATAATCAAATTGAGGATTCATCTTAGTCGTTTCGAGCATAATGCCAAGCATCTTGGTAATTTCCATTTGTCTGCTGCCGGGCAATAGTGCCACCAATGGCTTTTCGGTTTTTCGGATTACTTCTTTGGGATGGAAATCTTTTACCACATCCAAAAGGGGATGCCCCACAAAACTCACGTGATAGTCCCATTTGGCATAAAATTCCTTTTCAAAAGGCAGAATCACCAGCATTTTATCTACCACCTGCTTGATGCTTTTCACCCGGCTTTCCTTCCAAGCCCATACCTGTGGCGAAATATAATAAATCACTTTTATGCCTTGTTCCTTAGCCCATTTGGCAATCCGCAAATTGAATCCGGGATAATCGACTAGCACAAGGGCGTCGGGCTTATAGGCCAGAATATCGGCTTTGCAAAAGCTAATGTTTTTAAGAATAGTGGGCAGGTTGGCAATTACTTCCACAAAACCCATAAAAGCCAAATCGCGAATGTGCTTTACCACCTCTGCCCCTGTTTTCAGGGTTTCATCGCCCGCCCAACATCTGAATTGCGTTTCGGGCTTTAAGGTTTTAATTGCCTTTATCAGGTTCGATGAATGCAAATCGCCGCTTGGTTCGCCGCAAATGAGGTATAGTTTCACAATAGAAATGAATTAACAAAAGTAATGGGAATGATGAATGGGTGGCCGGGCAGAAATGTTGCTTTCGAGCCAATACATTTATCCTGAAAAAGCAGTGAACGCAGGCTTTAATTTTCGCTTTGCAATCATTAAAGAAGCTTCAGAAGATTTGCTTTTAACCTTCAAACCCCACCTTGCGGTGCGTGCCATCGCAAAAAGGCTTATTGGCCGATTGTCCGCATCGGCAAAATGCTGTTACTTTGGATTTCTTGCTCACATTTCCATCCTTATCCTTTATGCTAAGATTCCCATACACCAGCAAAGGACCATTGGGAGAAATTTCCACAATGTTTTCGCTCACCACTTCCGATTCCTGAGCTTCCGCATTATTTACAGTATAGCTCAATGCCCCCGACGGACAGCGGCCTATCTGTTCTTTTATGCGTTCCGTAGTTGCTCCTAAAGGTTTTATCCAGGGGCGTTCGCCGGGATTAAATACCTCACGCAATCCATCTGCCCCTTTCCAGCACTTGGTGGAATGAATACAAACCGTGGGTTTCCACACTATTGTTATCTCGCCGTTTGAATAGTGTTTTGTGATGTTTTCCATACGCCAATCAAACT
>CANJNG010000181.1 GCA_947475205.1 Bacteroidota bacterium | reverse complement strand
ACACGGGTGGCAAGGCATTTTTGCTGCTGTACCTTTTGCTATATGGTTCTTTTTAGGATTAGAAGGTATTGCCAATGTGGCTGAAGAAACCATTAATCCCCAGAAAAACATCCTGAAAGGTTTTTCATCGGCCATAATTACCCTCATAATTTTAGCAAGCCTCACCTTTGTTTCAGCAGTGGGAATCGGTGGTTGGGAATCGGTGGTATTTACAGATGCTTCTCATACCCAAACCAGCGATAGTCCCCTGCCAATGGCCTTAAAATTTGTTTCCGGCGATGGAAGTTTGTTTTACCATCTCTTGGTTTTGATTGGATTGTTTGGCTTTGTAGCTTCATTCAATGGATTGCTTTTGGCGGCGGGGCGAGCCACGTTTGAATTTGGCCGGGCAGGAAATGCTCCCAAATGGATTGGCGAAATTCATCCCAAATTCAAATCACCTGTAAATGCTTTGGTGTTGAATATGGTGATTGGCATCCTTGCTCTTTTCACCGGAAAAACGGGCGATATAATCACCGTTGCTACGTTTGGAGCTTTGGCTATGTATATCCTATCACTATTCTCCTTTTTTGCTTTGCGAAAAAACGAACCCGAAATGGAACGCCCCTTCAAAACACCTTTCTATCCCTGGTTTCCGGCAATTGCCCTTTTTATTGCTATCGTAGCTTTTGGTGCAGTATCGTTTTACAATCTTCATCTGTTTCAAATATTCTTAGCCTTGATATTGGGCGGGTTTGGAGTATTTGTGGTGCTGAAGAGTTAAATTAATCAATCTGCATTTTGATGGATAATTTGCCATTTGGCAATCTGGTTTGATATTTTCAAATTAGCCTTAATCACAGTACCCAAAATATCAAACTTACTGTGCAATATATTGAGAAAGGTAACTTTATCGGAACCTAAACTCTTATAGAAATGCTCTACCGAATCAACCGATGAGCCTTCGAAATCCAATACCAATTTGTTATTGCAATAGTTGCGAATTATTTGGTCAAACACAAATCGCATAGCTCCATTTTTTCGTCCGGCAGCATTTGAAGCACCGAAGATGTAGATGATTTTATCCTGACTTTTAAAGAAGATAGTTCCGGCACTTAGGACATCATTTTCATACACCCCCAAGATAATACACTCTTTTCGGCTACTTACTTCCTTCACTAATTTGGGCAAAACAGAAAAATCGCACTGTTTTAATCCAGGGGTTTTATGCCAAACATTCTGCTTATAGAGTTCAATTACCTGCTGCGGATCAATGGGCTTTAAGCTCAAATTCCGTTTAGCAATTGCTTTTAAATTCTTCTTGGTGTCGGTAGTGTATCGTTCGGCTATTTCGGGGTAAGACAAATGAAGCGGTACATGATATGTTTTTCGCTCCCTGAATCCCATGTTGGATGGATAAGGAATGCCGTTTTGAGGATTTAGGTATAAATCGAAATGCCAGTATTTTTCGGGAATGGCCTTAATAAAGCTAATGATTTGCCCGCAACTAAGGGTTTCTTTAGAGAAAATACCCAATTGTTGAGCATAACAGGGCTGGGTTAAATAACTTATTCCAAATTTCTGTTTCCAGGTTAAGGGAAATACTGCCCCATAGTCATCATCCACCAAGGCATCCCAGCCAGGCGATATAATATCAAGATACCAACTGTAGCCATATATAATGGAATACACAGATTGGTCAATGCACGCATCCCAGCGGGATTTGTCAATTTCAGAGTTATGGAGATAACGAATCATTTTAATAATCTACCCTCACATACTCGGTTAGAGAAGCGTCTAATAGGGAAAGAAAATAGATTCGTCGAAGTTTAGTCTATGGCGTTTGCTTAGAAATAACTGTGCAATAGTAGAAGTTTTTAGATTACAAAAAAAAGTTTTTGTTACTTTTCAATAAAACTATGACTTAAACACCCTAAACAAAATTAGGTATTTACTTTAGGATCTAAATACGCTCTTTAGCAACTATTTTATAGCAGTAACTCAAGACATATCCATAAAAATCAAAATATATGCAGTTTGGAATCAATGCCCAGAATAATCAATACTAACAACAGTAAAAGCCTATTTCTTCTCCGATGCAATTTCGAGTTTATCCAAATCTACATCCTCTTCCTCATCATAATATTGAAGCCAGGGGTCTTCAAAGGTTTTGCGGGTGGCGGCTTTATCAATGCTAAGTAGCATAGCCGGTAGTATTAACAGGTTAGAGAACATGGCCACCAAAAGCGTAAACGAAGTGAGTATTCCCATAGCTTTTGTTCCGCCAAATGTGGAGAAGCTAAAGATTCCAAACCCAAAAAACAGCACCACCGAGGTATATATAATACCTATGCTGGCCTCTTTCAGGGCGGCATTTACGGCAGCGTGAATATTCCAATTGTGTTTTTTTAGTTCCTGTCGGTACTTGGCCAAAAAGTGAATGGTGTTATCCACCGCTATCCCAAATGCAATGCTGAACACCAATATTGTAGATGATTTTATCGGGATACCCGTAAGCCCCATTATGGCAGCCGTTAGCACAAGTGGTATTAGGTTTGGAATCAAACACACAAATACCATTTGAACATTCGAAAACATACCGGCCATGAGCAAAGCCGTAAGCACTAAGGCCCAAAACAGGCTCGAATAAAGGTCATTTACCAAATAATCAGTCCCTTTCAGAAACACGATACTCGTTCCGGTCATTATCACTTCATATTTCTTTGGGTCGAAAATGCTATCTACCACAGGTTTCAAGGCATTCTTTATGCGGTGAAGCTGAACCGTGCCTATATCTTTAATATGAGCACTTACACGGGTTATCTGCCGGTTGCTGTCGATAAAACTCCTGAGCAGGTTTTGCTTTTCTTTCCCCACCTGCACATAATTGAGAATAAACAATTGTTCCTGGCTCGATGGCAAACCGTATTTGGAACTATCGCCATAATAAAATCCCTGCCGCGAAAACTTCAGCACCTCGTTCACCGATAGCGGACGGGCAAACTCGGGATATTTGGCCAATTCTTCCTGTAAGGTTTCAATCTTTTTCAGCACTTTGGCATTCATCACCCCCCGTTTCTTTTTGGTGTCGATGCTTATTTCAAAGGGCATAACCCCGTTGTAATTCTCTTCAAAATAGTGCAAATCTTCCACCACTGCATGGTTATGGGGTAAATCGTCCACTATGTTTCCTGTGGTAACTATCTTGGAAATGTAATATCCACCAATGCCCACCAACACAAAGGAAGCAATATAGATAAGTGGACGATGATGATGAATTATGTAATCAATCTGCTTCACAATCAAGTTCACATATTTGTTATCTAAATGCCCGGTATCTTTTTTAGACGGAGCAGGCATATAACTGAGAATAATAGGCATCAGCGTAATGCTGTGCACATACAAAATCATTACAGCTATGGTACTCAGCACCCCGAATTCCTGAATAATCTGACTTTGGGTGAAAGCAAAGGTTACGAAGCCCGTTGCAGTGGTGGCATTGGTAAGAAAAGCCGAATTTCCCACCTTATGTACCACTTCCATCAGGGCTTTAAGTTTGTCACAGTGGCTTTTAAACTCAAAGTGATATTTGTTGAGAATAAACACACAATTCGGGATCCCCAACACAATAAGTAAAGTGGGCACTATGGCAGTTAGCACCGAAATTTTATATCCAAACAAAACGTTTAAACCCATGCACCATACCACCCCAATACCAACCGTTAGCATCGAGAAAAACACGGTGGGAACCGAACGAAAAAACAAATACATAATCACCGCCGAAACAAGGATAGCTAAGACCATAAATACTCGCAATTCCTTCTGCACCAACAACGACATTATAGTGCGGATATAAGGTAAACCCGAATAATGCACCTGCAATCCGGTTTCTTTCGCAAAATCGTCGCCCATACCCTTCACAATCTCAATAAAATCGTTCCGCCCTTTGCTGTCGAGCAATTTATTGTTCATGGTAACAGCAAGCAGGTAGCTGTTTGTTTTGGGATTATAAATTATTTGCCGATAAAAAGGCAGGTTCAGCAACTTGTCCTGCAGCGAATCCAATTCGGCCTGCGTTTTGGGTACCGAGGAAACTATGGGAACAAGTTCAAATTTCTTTAGGGAATCGTTTCTAGTTAAATCAAAAATGCCTGAAATACTCACTACGCCTTCTACACCTGGAACAGTCTTTAGCTTTTGGCTTAGTGCATACCATTTCTGAAAATGACTGAGCTTAAAGAAGTCGGGATCGGTAACACCGATAACAAATACGTTGCCATCTTCACCAAATTGTTTTTTAAACCGCTGATACTCCAAAAAGGTGGAGTCATCATCGGGCAATAACTTGGCAAAATCGTAGCGAATTTCGTTTTTAGAAGCCAGCCAGCCAAACCATACAGTTAGCAGCGTGGTAACAATAAGAATAGCTTTACGCTGATTCAATAAAAACTTACCTATTGCCTGCCACATTTAATTGGGGTCTGATAAAATCAAGGAGGAATAGTTTAATCTGAAAGTTTGTATATTTCCAAAACCTTTCTTAAATCTATCCAAAGGTAAAGAAGTTATTTGCCCCGAAATTCCAAAACAGCACAATAGCCACTGCTGCCACTTTAGCCTTGTAGAAATTGAGCTTAACTTTATCGGTAAACAAAAACACAAACAGATTATTTAATCCTAAACCCACCACGGCAACCATAGCAAACTTAAAGAATTGCAGTAACATTTCGGGGTCTTCGTTTCGAAAGGTAAAGTAGCGGTTAAGAAAGAAATTAGTGCTGGCAGCAAAAACAAAGCCTGCTGAATTAGACAGATATTTATTGAGTTTAAGCTTTTCTTTAAATGAATAAGTAGTACCGAAATCAATGGCAAAGCCAATAAATCCGATTATACAAAACCGCAAAAACTTTTCTATTAATATTTGGTCGGGCATATTGGCGGCGAAGATAGATATAGTCAATTGTGAACGGTAAATAAAATTATGATTTTGCATCACTTTTCAGTTGTAGTGGAAATTTCGATTTTTAGGGAGAAATCAAAATACCCACAAAAGAAATAGCCTTTTCTCTTAAAATTGCATTTTATCCGGTACCCAATCAAATCATAAACTAAGGACTGAATAAAACATTTCTACATTTGCCACCAAATGAGAATACAAGTTCTGAAATCAAAAATACATCGGGTGCGGGTTACCGAAGCTAACATAGATTATATCGGTAGCGTTACCATTGACGAAAACTTGATGGATGCCGCCAACCTGATAGAAAATGAGCAGGTGCACGTTTTCAACTACCGAAACGGCGAACGCTTCATTACCTATACCATTAAAGGTGAACGTGGCTCGGGAGTAATTTGCCTAAATGGACCTGCAGCCTTAAAAGTAAGTATCGACGACAATATAATCATTGTATCTTACGCAGATATGAATTTTGAAGAAGCCAAAACCTGGAAACCAAGCGTTATTTTCCCCAATACGGCTACAAACAGCTTAGTATAAAACCATTTTGAACTCCAAGATCGCTTCAGTAGCAAAGTACATCTTCTTTCTTTTATTAGGAGGAGGCTTAATTTGGTTAGCTTTTCGGGGAATCAATACCGATGAGCTTATTGCTACCATGCAAAAGGCGAATTTAGTTTGGCTTATTCCAGCATTCATTTTTTCTGTTATAGCACATTATAGTCGTGGGCTTCGGTGGAATATGCTTATCGAAAGTTTGGGCTATAGCCCTACGTCCATTAATTCATTTTATGCCGTATGTATAGGTTATTTAGCCAATGCAGCAGTTCCTCGCTTAGGCGAAATTACCCGTTGCACTATTCTAAACCGAACCGATAAAGTACCAATGGATTCTCTAATTGGTACAGTTGTGGTTGAACGAGTGATTGATGTTATTACAGTTTTGCTTGTACTGAGCGGCTTAATATTAGTTCGCTACGATATTTTTGGAGCATTCTTTATTGGGCTTTTAGGCGAAAAATTCGGTTTTCTAATTAGCTATTGGCCCTATATTCTTGGGGTTTCAATGCTTGGAATTGCACTATTCTTCTATTTTATTAAATCATGGATAGAAAGAATCAAAGCAATTCCGGGTTTAGGAAGAATTGTACAGTTTATAGAAGGAATTTTCAAAGGGTTACAAACCATTATGAAACTCAAACACCCAATTCTATTTACATTCTATTCCGGTTTTATATGGCTTATGTATCTGTTCGTTACACTTTCAGCATTCAAATGTTTAGCACCCACAGCAGACTTAGGTTTTACCGAAGGCTTAGCTGTAATAGTAGCGGGCGGCTTTGGAATGGCTGCCCCTACACCCGGCGGATTGGGCTCCTATCATATATTAGTTACAGAAGCCCTAGTTCTTTTTGGAATAAGCAGAGCCAATGGTTTAGCCGCAGCTACATTAAATCATCTTACCCAAACAATTTTCCTTTTATTTTTAGGTGGATTTAGCTTGTTAGCTATTTTCTTGAAAGGAAATAACAAGAAAAATACTTAAGGTAGATTTTATCCATTT
>CANJNG010000180.1 GCA_947475205.1 Bacteroidota bacterium | reverse complement strand
GGGTCAGCGTCAAAAGTTGGGGAGTAAAAGATAAAAGTCTACATTTATGGTTTAAATATAATCCCCATTCTACCTACATTTTTCAATGAAGTATTTCCAAGCGAGATAATCGCCTACTTCGATATAACCCACCATCAAGTTTTGTGTTCAGTTGCCGATAAGCAGGAATATTGGTTGATAGACTTTGATGAGAAGAACGAGCTACCCACAGGCTATGCATCAACGGACTACGAATCGAAAGGATTTACACAGCCTTGCCTAGTACAGGATTTTCCTATTCGAGGCAAGGGAGTCTATTTACGCATTGGTAAGCGAAGATGGCGACACAAACAGACAGGAGAAATAATACATCGGGACTTTTCCTTCATAGCTGCTGGTTCTAAATTCACTCAAGAACTATCGGATTTTTTAAAAGATACAAGTGGATACCCGTCCCGATACCATGAGCAACATAGCGAGCTACTTTGGGGTGAATAGCCAAAAGCTACAAAAGCATTACAAACAAAAAGTCAGCGGGTTCAAGCAATGGGACCAGATATTGCACGCCGAAGAATACCTGATATACCCCGAAAACATTACCGATAGCTTGAGCATCGATGAGGTAAGCCTCTCTAAAGGCGAACTATACACCTTTGTAACCAACAAAAACACAGGTGTAAGGAACAAGAAATCCATAGTGGCCGTGATAAACGGAACCGAGGCCAAGGTGATACAAACCGTTTTGGAAAAAATATCGTTGGAGAAACGCAAGCAGGTAAAAGAAGTGAGCATGGATATGGCTCGGAACATGGGGCTGGCCGTAAAAAATAGCTTCCCCAACAGTACTCGGGTTATTGACCGTTTCCACGTTGTAAGATTAGTAATGGATGCCATGCAACACATCAGGGTAAAGCTGCGGTGGAAAGCCATAGAAGAAGAGAATACAGCAATAAAAATTGCCAAAGAAAAAAGGGAAACCTACACCCAACAAACCCTAGCCAATGGCGATACCCTGAAAGAATTACTGGCACGAAGTCGGTATCTGCTCTATAAATTTGAAAATGATTGGACACTCAACCAAAGCAAGCGTGCAGCTATACTCTTTGAAAAATACCCAGAACTAAAATCGGTATATGAACTAACCCTTTGCTTTAGAAATATTTATAAAACTTACTCCAAATCACAAGCACAGACACAATTTAACCAATGGAAAGAAAATGTATTAACTCTCAAAATAGAAGAGTTCAACACCGTGCTAAACTCAATTGAACATCACTTAGAAAACATCCTCAATTTCTTCGATAACAGAACCACTAACGCAAACGCCGAGTCCTTTAACTCCAAAATAAAACATTTTAGAGCGAATCTAAGAGGTGTAACAGATGTCAAATTCTTCCTCTTTAGACTTGAAAAATTGTTCGCATAAATCATTTGCTCCCCAGAAAATAAGTCTGACCCCGTTTACCTTCTTGCTTTCGTTCACTCCGTTCTGAAAATCCAGTTCAAGTGTGGCATCATCGGCGTGGAGAGCGTAATCGTTTTTGAGTAGCGTTATATAAGCAATTCCCAGCCCCCGGTTATATTTTCGGCTTTGCTCCATCGATTCCAAAATATAGTATCGAGCCGAATCGTGTTGTTTTATCCGAGTGTATTGCACGGCGAGGTCGGTAAGCATTATGTCTTTTAACCACCAAATTCCTTCGGCGTATTCCAATGCCTTTTTTCGGTAATAAATGGCCTTCGTGGTGTCGGCAATTTTCCAATACACTCCGCCAATAAACTCACACGTGCGTGAAAGTCCGTCTTTAGAGGTCTTTATTTTTTCGAATAACTGCAGCGATTGCAGCAATACGGGCAGTACCGAATCGTTTTGATTGGCTTCGAAAAGCATAATTCCTTTCAAATTCAAATACCAGGCTTGGAGTTCTATGCTATTGTTTTGCTTGGCTAATTTGCCCATCCTGTCGAGCAGCGGGAGGGTAGCGGCCAAACCATATTTATCCAAAAGGCAGTTGTTTGCCCGCTGAAACGCAGTGCTGACAAGCGTCGGATATTTCTTTATTATATGAGGCTTTGTGAAATTATTTAGTGCCAAATCGCAAAATGTGCAATTTGTGTCTCTATTGCTGTGATGGCCCATTGAGTCCACTAAGGCTGCTAATCGAAGGCTGTCAGTGTTTTTGCTTTGGGCGGTAGTTGAAACCGAAAGCAGCAGTAAGGTGGCAATCAAATATTGCAATCCACAATAAAATGCCGCTTTGAATTTCACAGGCAAGTATAGCAGTTAAATTGTTATGCTTAAATAAACTTCAATCATTAGTCGCCCATACGACAAACCTCTCATTGAGCTATTGCTACTTTTGCTGAACAAAATACGAAATACTATGTTTCTTAATTTCACTATGAAATCAATTGCCTTAGCTCTTTTGGGAATGTGCCTAAGCACGTCGGCTTGTGGACAAAAACCAGTTGAACCAACATCTAAAGCACCATCAACCATGAATACTATACCTGTAACCATCACCAATCCTAAGCAATACAATAAGCTTTCGGCCCAAGAAGAATATGTAATTTTAAACAAGGGTACCGAGCGGCCCTTCACCGGTGAGTATACCAACAAAAAGGACAAAGGAATGTATGTTTGCAGGCAGTGCAATGCACCGCTATATAATTCGGGCGATAAATTCGATTCGCACTGCGGATGGCCCAGTTTTGATGATGAAATAAAAGGTGCTGTGAAGCATAAGCCCGATGCCGATGGCCAACGGGTGGAGATACTTTGTGCTAACTGCAGTGGACATTTAGGCCACGTTTTTGAAGGGGAAGGCTTAACTAATAAAGATACTCGCCATTGCGTGAATTCTATTTCATTGTTGTTTGTTCCAACAAATGCTGCGGATAAATAGGATTTAGCCTCCTTAGCAGGCGGCAGCTAATTCTTTTAGAGAAGTATCATATAATTAATATTTCATATGGGGCGTAACATATTCAGAAATGAGTATTTATGCCCCTTATTGCACTAAATGCAACAATTTTTAAAAGTTTTTTACGGAAGAAAATTCATTGTAATTTATTAGCATATACCGTGGTAAAGAAAAAATTTCCCGAATTTGAAGGCAGAAATCGTAAAATCTGTCTTTTTTTTCAAATAGAGTGCTTCATCTTTGCCACCTAATCAATTAAAATTTATCAAATGGATCCTTACAAATTTCAAGCATTCGAAAAGTTTCTGGTAACTAGCCACGAAATCACCTTCCCTAAAAACTCCTCTATTCTTGTAACACTAATTTCGGGACCCGAAACGAAGGTAGTATATGAAGCACCACTGCGTATGCCTATTTCTTTGCGAATAAAAGGTGACTATTATGAACTAGGGATAATGACTCCCGATTGCTGTTTTTTCGAGAATGTTGTGAATTGGCTGGCTGCCCCCGATAGAATACTTGTTAAAAAGATTGACGACGATCCCTGCTTTATAGGTGTTACTAATACTGGCATCGATACGGTTACTTTTCAGTATGCACTACCCGCTTGCCCGGTTACGCTGAGAAAGGTTAAGGATAAAATATATATTGTTTCACCTTGCTATGATGGTGCTCCAAGCGAAGGCTACAGCAAAACTGTGGTACCTAATTGGGAATAGAAATAACAGATTAAATTTAATGGAGTAAAACATGTACCCCTACATGTACCCAAGTATAGAAATAAAAAAGGACAGATTCGGCTGAAAGCCTTATCTGTCCTATGTAGCGGGGACGGGACTTGAACCCGTGACCTCAGGGTTATGAATCCTGTGCTCTAACCAGCTGAGCTACCCCGCCAAAATGTAAACCTACCCCTCTATTTTGGGGGTGCAAATGTAAAAAGATATTGATTTGAGCAAAAACAACTTTTCAGGAGTTGAAAACCCTGCTATTTCGCTAGTTCTGCTTGATAAAGAGGAAGAATTTCAACAAACTTTTTTATGGTTTCGGCAATAGAAAGGTCTGATTTACCCCCCGCAGCCATTGCATGGCCACCACCAGTGAAGTGTTTGCGAGCAAACTGATTTACGTCAAAACCGCCGCTGCTTCTAAACGAGATTCGAATTTCTTTTTCCCTTTCGCTAAAGAAGGCCGCAAACTTTACATCGGCAATAGAAAGGGCATAATTCACTATTCCTTCCGAATCGCCGGGTTTGTTGTTAAAGCGTTTCAACTCTTCATCGGTAACGGCAATGTAGGCCGTTTTAAATACGGGAAGAACCACTAACTTGTCCGAAATGCAGTAACCTAAAAACCGCATCCTGTCCACGGTATAGGTGCTCATCACCTCATCGTGAATTCGGGTATGCTCTACTCCTAATTCAATCAATTTGGAAGCGATAAGGTGTGTTTGAGCAGAAGTGCTTGAAAATCGGAACGAACCCGTGTCGGTCATTATGCCGGTGTATAGGCAGCCACCGATGTTCTTATCAATTTTGGATTCATCGCCCATTAGGGTAATGAACTCATACACCAGTTCGCAAGTAGAACTTGCTTCAACACGGTGATGCACAAAATCAGCAATATCATCGGGTTGTAGATGATGGTCGATAAGCACTTTGTAGGCAACTGAATTTTCTGCAGCGGTCTTTAAGCCTTCATCCATTCGGGACAGGTTATTGAAATCCAAATAAAAAATAACCTCGGCTGCGTTCAGGGCTTCTATTGCCTTCTCTTTCTGTTGTTCGAAATTGATAATGGTATCGCTACCTTGCATCCAATTGAAATACTTTGGAAAGGAATTAGGTACGATGGAAATAGCTGCCACCCCCAGTTTATCCAGATAATTTTTCATCCCTAAAGAAGAGCCCAAAGCATCACCATCGGGGTTTTTGTGGGTAAGAATAACGGCTTTGGTGCCGGGAGTAAGTAATTCTTTAAGCTGAAAAGTGTCGTGAGTGGTCAAGAAAATGGGGAAAATATAACAGTAAAATGAACAAGACAGATGTAAATTATGCTTTCAATTTACTGTTTTTGATGGAGTAGCTGAAGTAAATGGCTACCCCAACAATCATCCAAACCAAAGCACTTAGCAAGGTGTTCACTGGTAATGAAATTATCATTCCTCCGCAAACAATTGCTCCAAGAATTGGCACTAAAGGCACTAATGGGGTTTTAAACGGACGTTCGAGGTTAGGACTATTTCGGCGAAGAATCCACACTCCGAGGCTAACCAATACGAAAGCGAAAAGCGTACCGATACTGGTTAAATCTCCGGCCACACTGCCGGGAATAAATCCTCCGAAAATTCCCACAAAGGCAAATAGAATCATGTTAGATTTATACGGTGTTTTGAAGGTGGGGTGAAGGTCGGAAAATACTTTTGGTAATAGACCATCGTTGCTCATGGAGAAGAAAACCCTCGACTGTCCCATTAACATTACCAATATAACCGATGAAAACCCGGCTAAGATGGCTACTGTAATAAGTGTGGAAAGCCAAGCATATTCGGTCATATAGGTTTTGATAACATAAGCTACTGACGCTTCTTTACCGGGACCTTCAAACTCTGTCCAATTGGCTACACCGGTTAATACATAGGAGAAAAGTACATAAAGCACAGTACATACAGCAAGCGAGCCCAAAATGCCAATCGGCATGTCCTTCTGGGGATTCTTAGCTTCTTGTGCTGCTGTAGAAACGGCATCAAAACCAATAAAAGCAAAGAACACGATTGCCGCACCGCCTATAACACCGCCAACTCCGTGTTTAAAAAAGCCTTCGTGTCCGGCAACGCCTTCTGGAATGAGATAAGGAATATGGTTAGCAGGGTTGATGTATTTCCATCCCAAAACAATAAAAAGCAAAACAATCGAAACTTTCACAATTACGATAACGGTATTGAAAAGTGCCGACTCTTGTGTGCCTTTAATCAAAAGCAGGGTAAGCATCAGCAAAATGAAAAGGGCTGGCAAATTAACAAAGCCACTAACAGCCATTCCGGCTGCATTTACACCGCTTTCAAATGGGGAATGACACCACTCGTAGGGGATTATGCCTCCTAGCAGATTGTTTAGATATTCGCTCCAAGCGATGGAAACGGTAGCTGCACCTAAAGCATATTCTAAAATCAAGGCCCAGCCAATAATCCATGCAACAAGTTCACCCATGGTGGCGTAAGCGTATGTGTATGCACTTCCCGAAATGGGGATAATAGAAGCAAATTCAGCATAGCAAAGTCCGGCTAAGGCACAGCCTATTGCGGCTACCACAAAGGACATGGTTACTGCAGGTCCGGCAGCCTCGGCTGATGCAGCGGCAGTACGTACAAACAAACCGGCTCCGATAATGGCTCCGATTCCGAGAGCGATAAGACTGTAGCGTCCCAGTGTTTTTTTGAGCGTTTCGCCCTTTGCTGCTTGGGCCAACATTCCTTCAATGGATTTTTTTGCGAAGATTTGCGACATATATTGATTTAAGATTTGTGGGTAAAAGTATTTGTTTTGGTTAAGGTTCTTAACGATTAACTCATATATAGATAAAAGTCTTAGCGGGTAATCACCATTTGAGTGCTACTAATGCCGCTTGAAGTGTGAAGTTGTAAGGAATAAACTCCTG
>CANJNG010000179.1 GCA_947475205.1 Bacteroidota bacterium | reverse complement strand
GTTGTTAAAGATATTACTAAAAAATGGGAAAAACCAATCTTAAATTGGAATCAAATTTCAATTCAATTAAACATCATTTTTACTGAAAGATTTAATCTAAACGAAATCTAACAAAAAATAAAAATGACACAGTTTATGTAACAAACCCCAAATCATATTGGTTTTTAATAGAATTCAAGCATACACATTATGCTTGTGGGGCAATTTCGCCTTTCATGCTTCACATTTTGTGAAAAATTGGGCAATTCTAAACTCATTCCTAAAACTTTTACTTCACAATTTGTCTTTTAGATGCTACTTTTGCCGCCTTAATGTCGAGTTTACGCCAAAATAAATACGCCCGCCTGCTACAAAAAGAACTGGGCGACTACTTCTTAAAAGAAGCTCGCAACTTTCAGGCCGGCAGTATGATTACGATTACTGTAGTGCGTATCAGCCCCGATTTGGCCGAAGCAAAAGTGTATCTCAGCTTCTTTCAGGTAAAAGACCGAAAAGCGGTTTTAGCTAAAATTATTTCCCGCACATGGGAAATTCGTCGCTGGCTTGGCGAACAAATCCGACATCAGGCACGGGTAACACCAAATCTTCATTTTTACATTGATGATTCCTTGGATTATGCCGAAAACATTGATCGTTTACTCAATACCACCCCTACCCTTCCTCTCTGAATTTAGCTGATGCAATACGACCCTATTAAGCGTTCGTTGGGCAACGTTTTTAACAAAAGTCCCTTTCTTCGTAAAACTTTTTACAGCCTTTTAGATTTACTTTTACTTCGTAGCTGGCATATTCATCGAGAGCTTAGGCTTTTAGAAACCAATACATCGGGCAAAGCATTGCAAATATTAGATGCAGGTGCAGGTTTTGGGCAATATACTTATTGGTTACATAATCGAAACAAAGAATCTAACATCTTGGCAGTAGATGTAAAAACAGAACAGGTTGCCGACTGCAATAACTTTTTCAAACAAATTGATGCCAAGAATGTAAAATTTGAAACGGCTGATTTGTTGGAATTCACCAAACCAAACACCTTCGATTTAGTGCTTTCGGTGGATGTGATGGAGCATATATTGGAAGACGAATTGGTTTTCAGAAACTTTGTGGCATCGCTGAAACCCGGTGGAATGCTGCTTATTTCTACCCCAAGCGACCAAGGTGGCTCCGATGCTTCCGATGAACATGATTCCTCATTTATTGAAGAACACGTTCGGAATGGCTACAATGCCGGGGAGATTAAAGAGAAACTGAAAAGGGCAGGATTTTCTAAAGCTGAAACGCACTATTCTTACGGAAAACCGGGACAAATTGCTTGGAAACTATCCATGAAATATCCAATATTAGCCTTGGGTTTCAGTAAAATATTTTTTATAGTGTTGCCTTTCTATTACTTACTTGTTTATCCCCTTTGTTTCATCCTTAACTATATGGATACTTATACAGAACATGCTTCGGGAACGGGCTTAATTGTGAAAGCCTGGAAGTAATTTATTTTTCAAAAATCTTTTTAATCAAATCAAAATGAATCGTGTTTCAATAACTGTTAATGTTGTTTTCGGTCTGCTAATTGCCGCTTTGTTTTATTTACATTTTACCGGAAAAGGTGGCGGTAATCAATCAACTGGAGTAAAAGATACTTTAGCCGGAGGAATTAGTATAGCTTATGTTAATACCGATTCGCTTTGGGAAAAGTATGAAAAGGTGAAAGTATTGAAGGCTGAACTGGAAAAGAACCGTAGCCGTATGGAAAGCGAACTAACAGGAAAAGCCCAGGCAATTGAAAAGGAAGCTTACACGTTTCAGGAGAAAATTCAGGCCGGAACGGTGAGCCAAGACCAAGCACAAGCTAAAGAAGCTGAGTTGATGCAAAAGCAACAAGCACTTTATCAATTAAAAAGTGAATATGAGCAACGTGGTGCTGAAGACGAAGCCAAAAAGAATGATGATTTGAGAAAAGAAATTTTCAAATACATCGACAATTATAACCGCACCCACGACAAATACACCTTTATCATGGCTTATGCCACGGGCGGTTCGCTAATGGTTGCTGATAGCTCTCTTGAAATGACCTCTTTCATTCTGAAAGGATTGAATGAAGAGTATGAAAAGGCGAATAAGAAATAGTTTTCTTTTCTAAATTTTACTACAAACATTAGCAGCATTGGCCATTAAGGTCAATGTTAGTCCTTTGGCCGGAAGATAGGAAAAGCCTGAACCATCGGCTACCCAAACGTTTTTATAGCCATTCAGTTTACCATCAACCGAAAGCGAATTAGATTTGTCGGAATCAGAAAACGGCAAAGTTCCTGCGTAATGAATACTACCACCTTGGGGTGTGCGGATAGTCTTTAAAGGGAAACAGCCTAAAGTTCGCAATGCTTTTCTGTACTGAGTTTCCCGCCAATCCATCCTTTCTTTTTCTTTTTCAGAAAGGAGATATTCTCCGGTCAAAGTATCGCCTGTGAGCGGGTTATCCGACTTTTCTAATTTTATCCATTTGTCAGGTCCTTGCACTTCGGGGTGGTGAATTCCGGCAATTACAAAAGCCGATTGTAATAACTTCATTGTTTGACGGCCAAAAGCAAATCCCAAAGGTGTTTCTTTGGCTAACTTAAATAGCAGTAATTGGCGGTAACTGAACAGTGCCGATTGTGCCACATCAAAATTAGTTTTATTCGGGTCGTGAAATAGTGCTGCTTGTCCAATCCCGGTTTTGAATTGTTCGGGTTCGTTGCCCAGCATTGCCAATTGCATGGTTGGCATATATGAATAAGGATTACACAAGACTGGGAGTTTAATGCCCATTTGATTTCCTGACCTTAAAACAATTCGGGCAGTGGAAAGCACCCCGGCAGCTAAAACCAATTGGCGACAGCGAAAAGTTTGTTCCGAGTTGTCGCTGATATTTCGTGCAGTTATATTTACCCAACCATCAACTTCCTGAAATGAGAGAACCAGCCAGCCCGGCAAATAATCAAAATTAGGTTTTGCTTTCAGACTATCAATCGTCATCCAACTTCGGTAGGCACTTTTGTCTTTATCTGCCCAAAATTCCATATCGTATTTCTTACATGATTGTCGGTCATCAAGGTCTTGGGTAAGCAGTGCTATAGCCGACCTTCCCATAAAAAAACCGTCTTTGTTTAATGCGGCTTTCTGCTTTTGGTAGTTGGAATACACCTTAGCAATTGACTTTTCCATCGAAATAGGGGCTTGAGCATTTTCGATTTCTCCTAAGGAATAAGGGCCGCTATCGTCGTGTTGACCCGAAATGCCAATCAATTCCGAAACCTGATTATAGGCTTTCTTAATCTCGGTAGGATTTAATCCGCATTTTTCCAGTTCTGCAGTGCTAAACGCAAAGCACCCGGTTCCCCATCCGCCTCCGAGTCCACCTTTGGCTAAGCTTTCAAACGGAAAAAATGTTTCCGAAACAAAAGGCATCAATTCCTCTACCGATTGCTTGAGATAATTCCGGGGAGGAGTAAGTTGCGAACCTACCCTGCTTTCCTCCCAAACTACCCCTTCAAAATTATCACCCAAAAAATACCGATGCTGGTTGGTATCTGTCTTACGGATGGTAAGCCAATCTTGGTCAGGAATTATGTTTCGATATTTTTCTTCCCAAATTCCGGCATCGAGAACGGCTACATTCTTGCCACGCTCCACTAAGGTTTTAGCAGCAATGGCTCCGGTGGCTCCCGAACCTACAACGATGTAGTCAAAGTCTTGCATTTTATAGACTTTGGAAATTAGATTTTAGACATTAGACTATGACGACTATTTCAAATTAGTTTTACTATTAAAATTCCGATTATGGCAAAGAAAACAGCTTTCATTCCAATCCACACTAAACTAAACAGTACGTTCAATTTTGATTTTCCCTTTGGTATAAATTCATCGCAGAACTCAACCGAAGCTTCCAGTATCGCCAACATAAGAAATACCTTTCTGCGGATTTGGCTTTTGGAGTTTGTTAAAGCTAAGCCAGAATCTATTGCAGCAAGGAAAAAAGTGTTTTTCATCGCTAAATCCCAAAGTTTTTGGTCCTTTTCGGAAAGTTGAATTTGCTGTTGCCCGATGGCTAAACTGTATCGCATAGCCAATTCATCGCTACAGGGTCTTCCACACAGATAAACCGATAAATTTTGAGCCTCGCGAATTGAATCCAAAACTTAAATCTTTACAAACTTTTTGCGGCTTCGCAATTCACCTTTCTCCACTTCGATGAAATAAACACCCTGCTTCCAATCGGCAGTATTTTGTGTTTTATCCTGAGATTGGGAAATTAATTTCCCATAGGCATCATAAACAGAAATGGTAGTTTCAGGTGGGACTTCTATATTTAGTAGGTCGGTGATAGGATTGGGGAAAATGTTAGCCTTGATGAGTTTGGAATCATCTTCAATACCTTGAACAAATTGGGGGATTCCGGCAGGGTTAAATAGTGATAGCTTACCGCCATTATTTCCAATCCAAACAGTATTATGATTATCCACATTGATGCAAAATACACGGGCATCTCCAAGTCCTGAATTATCGAAAGTATAGAGAGTAAAAATGCCACTATTAAATGACTGTAATCCAACGCCTCCATGTTCTGTCCAAAAATTGCCTGATTGGTCAACTACGATTCGACGATTATATATATTGGGTAATCCTATTATATTTGTATCGGTGGAAATGGTATCCCAAACTCCATTCTGATATAAAGAAATATGTTCGGCTACACGAGCCAAAACAGCATCTCCATAAATTCCAATGGAATAAATTTGATTGCTGTAAAAATCGCCCGTAGATACATTAAAGGCAGTGTAGTTAGTGCCATCAAATCTGACTATTCCTTTATTATAAGTGCCTATCCAAGCATTGGTTCCTGAAAATTCCAAACTAGAGATATTATTGTCTGGCAAGCCGGAATTGCCGGTGTTAATGGTTGTCCATTGTCCGCCCGATATTTTCATAATTCCATTATCGGTACCAACCCAAATAGTGCCATCAGAGGCCTTGCGAAGAACATTAATTTTATTGGAAGGGAGCGTACTATTGGATGTAGTGTGAACAGTAAAGTCATCGCCTACTCTATGAATTAGTCCTGCTTTTGTTCCAAACCATTTGCTACCATCATTATCTAAAGCAATTGCCCGAACTTCTGAAAAAGGAAGCTGGAAATTAGTAGTTGTATCATTATAACGATTCCACTGATAATTCCAAGGTTTAAAATGAAGTATTCCATAACTTGTTGTTCCCATCCAAACGCTACCATCATTGTCGAATTCAATGGCAATAACTTGGCTGCCATCTAAATGGGTTGAATCAATGCTAGAAGCTGTTGTGAATACTTTCCATAATGCCGCTGTTGCGATTTGTGAAGTTGCAACCAAGCCTATAATAAGTAGTATCTTTTTACTCATAGGGTGTATTTTTTAATGCATTCGTGATATCGCTTTGCTAAGTTCATAGTTTTTATTTTACAGAATTTACCGCCTTTCTAACGCTCCCAAATTTCTTTAAAAGTTCATTGGCTTTGTCATAATCAATGCCGAGTTCATTCATTACCATTTTTGTTCCTCGGTCGGTGAGTTTGTTGTTGCTGAGTTGCATATCCACCATCCGGTTTCCTTTCACACGCCCCAGTTGTATCATTACCGATGTAGAAATCATATTCAGTACCAATTTTTGAGCCGTTCCGCTTTTCATTCGGGTGCTTCCTGTAACGAATTCGGGGCCAACGGCTACTTCTATGGATAGTTTGGCTGTTAATGCAACCGGACTGCCGGGGTTACAGGTTATACATCCGGTGAGGATGCCTGTTTCGTTGCATTTTTTCAAAGCAGCGATAACATATGGCGTAGTGCCCGATGCTGCAATGCCAATAACCGTATCATTCTCATTCACATTAAATTCCTGTAAATCTTTCCAACCTTGTTCGGTGCTATCTTCAGCAAATTCAACTGCTTTACGAATGGCTTTATCTCCACCGGCAATAATTCCCACCACCACGCCTTGTTCCACACCGAATGTTGGCGGACACTCTGAGGCATCGACTATGCCTAAGCGTCCGCTGGTGCCAGCTCCCATATAAAAAATGCGTCCACCGTTTTTCATCCTTACCACTATCTCTTTCACCAGAGATTCTATTTGCGGAATGGCTACTTCCACCGCATCGGGAACGGTTTTGTCCACAGCATTTATACCCAGCAAAATTTCTTTTACCGACATCTTTTCAAGATTGTCGAAGTTTGAAGACTGCTCGGTAATAAGAGTAAAGGACATTTTTAATTTTGGATGACAAAGATAGAAAGTTTAAAGTTTGAAAGTTTAAAGTAGGAAGGTTGAAGTTTGAAAGAATTTTCGCCCTTATTTTGCAGCTATGGCTGATTGGAAGGGAAAAACCCGGGGTAGTTTATTAGGTTTTCGGATTTTTGTTTGGTTGCTTCGAAACTTTGGACTGAAAGGAGCTTATTCCCTACTCTATCTGGTGGTTCCATATTTCGTTCCGTTTGCACCTGCTGGAACCAAAACACTTTTTGAACTATACCATCGCCGACTTGGAATGGG
>CANJNG010000178.1 GCA_947475205.1 Bacteroidota bacterium | reverse complement strand
CGTCGAAAGGGTATCTCGTAACGACGTTTTTCGTCCGTTCTTGCAAACGAATCTGACACTAATATAGTGTGTCTTTCTTCTTGTTTCTCTTTCTCCATTTTGAGTTTTTTGTTTTCAAAATGTGTCAAGTTTTTTTAGGAGATGACACTTTAGAATTTCGGTCAATTGCGACCCTGTTTTGGGCCAAACCCTCTGCATAAAAGCAAATCTCTACCCTGCTGATTCCTGCGTATTTGACACCATCCCCAACTTCCCACCCGACATCAGCCCCTGCACCTTGCCTTGGGATCATTCTAGTTTAAGTGTAGATGGTTATTGCAATAACGATTCTGTGTATTTCACCATTACAAATACAGGCGATTTCGGCGGAGGAGATATGGTGTGCTATGCACCTGTGCGGGTTTATGTTGATGGCGTGCTTACCCAATTAGATTCTATTATGCTCACAGGTGGCCAAACCGTAACCTACAATTATGCAGGAACAGGTCAAACTTGGATATTGCAAGCCGACCAGCATCCGCTTCATCCGGGTAATTCGCACCCCAATGCCCACGTTGAACTTTGTGGAGACAGCACCAACTTTACATCAGGCATAGTAAACAACTTCCCCCAAGATGATGCCGACCCTGTGGTGGATATCTATTGTGGGCCGATTACCGGCAGCTACGACCCCAACGACAAAACCGGCTACCCAACTGGCTTAACCGAACAGCATTTCATCCAACCTAATCAGCAAATTCAATACGTTGTCCGTTTCCAAAACACAGGAACAGATACCGCCTTCACTGTAGTGGTTCGTGATACCTTAGATTCCGATTTGAATATCTTCACCGTTACTCCCGGAGTAGCCAGCCACCCTTATACCTTTAGGATGTATGGCCCTCGGGTCTTGGAATGGACGTTCAGCAATATCCTACTTCCTGATAGCAATGTGAACGAATTGGAAAGCCATGGATTCTTAACCTATCATGTAGAACAAAGCCCAAACCTTCCCGATGGCACACAGATATTGAACGAAGCGGATATTTACTTCGATTTCAACGAACCTGTAATCACTAATCAAACGTTGCATACTATATTTAAAGGTTCACCGTTAACAGTGGGGATAAAAGAGAAGGCAGCGTTAAAGAAAATGCTTAGCATCTATCCTAACCCAACCGCTACCTCATCTGTAATAGAATTCACCTCGCCATCAACACAAAAGGGAACATTAACAGTAAGGGATATTATGGGAAGAACAATCGTGAACCAAAGCTTTAATGCCTTGAAGGGGAATAACCGTTTGCCACTGACTGTGGGTAAGAGCGGAATTTTCTTTGTGAGTGTTGGAGTTGGAGAGTGGAAAGGAGTGGGGAAAGTGGTGGTGGAGTAAATTCGGATTTACGATTTTTGATTACCTAAGGCTGATGGCTAAAGCCGTTTACAATTGGGCTGCTACATTAGGGGATAGGTCGTAAAATAATTTATGGAGTGAAAATAATTATTTTTACCTTGTGCTCTCATTTTAAAACCTTAAGCCATGAAACACTTAGTAACCTTAACACTTTTTGTATTTATTGCCGTAAATACTTTTGCACAGGTGCAATTAAACTGGGCAAATGCCATAGGCGGGTCTGCTGTTCTTACCTATAACAATTCAATTAAAGTTGATGCTTCAGGTAATGTTTACACTACAGGGCATTTTCAGGGGAGTGGTGATTTTGACCCAGGCAGTGGAACAGCTACTTTAACATCAACGGGAGGAATAGATATATTTGTTTCCAAATTTGATTCATCGGGTAATTATGTTTGGGCAAAAGCCTTTGGAGGAACAGGTGATGATGATGGACATGCTATTGCAATTGATGCCGCAGGAAATGTTTATACTGTAGGTAATTTTACCGGAACGGCAGATTTTGACCCCAATGCAGGAACAGCCAATTTGACTTCTTCCGGTTTGAATGATATCTTTATTGCTAAATTTGATGCATCCGGTAATTATGTTTGGGCGAAACAGATAGGAGGTATCGATAATGATGAAGGGAACTCAATAGTTCTTGATGCAGCAGGAGCAGTGTATTGTACCGGATATTATAGAGATTCAGTAGATTTTAATCCAGGTGCAGGAGTGTTTTCATTTGTAACCGATTCATTTGGTCAGAACATATTTATATTAAAACTAGATGGATCCGGAAATTTTGTTTTTGCTAAGGAAATGCGAGGAATAAGCTTCGGACAAAATGGAGGAAATGATATTGCACTCGATAATTCAGGAAATATATACACTACCGGCTATTTTCAAATAAGAGTTGATTTTAACCCCGGTGCTGCGGTGTTTAACTTACCATATAGTGCCGGATTCGATGCATTTATAGCTAAACTAGATCCTACAGGTAATTTTTTATGGGCCAGGTCATTTAGGGCTTCCGGCGATGATGTTGCCCATTCAATAAAGATTACTCCCCAAAACGAAGCAGTGATAACAGGATATTTTAAAGGAACAATTACTAACCCGTATTTTGTTTCGGCCGGCGATAGAGATATATTTGTTTTTAAGTATAATTCCTCCGGTGTTCTGGTTTGGGGCAAACAGATAGGAGGCTTTGGTATGGATATGGGCTATTCCGTGGATATTGACGCTTCGGGATCAATATATGTAAGCGGTGAATTTTCCTCTGTAGTTGACTTCAATCCCGGAATCACAGCAGACAATTTAACATCTGCCGGTTTCGAAGATGTGTTTATTCTTAAATTATTTTCCGCGGGCAATTTTGCTTGGGCTAAATCAATGGGTGGGGCATATTCGGATTATGGCCATTCGGTGGATGTTGATTTGTCTGGGAATATACACCTAGGCGGGTATTTCCACGGTATTGCCGATTTTGATCCGGGGCTGGCTGTAAATAATATTTTAGGCAATTTATCCGCTTTTGTGTCTAAGTATAATGAATCAGGGGTGTCGGGAATGGTTTTTATGGACTATTCCGGCGATTGTATTCTTGGCCAGTATGAAAACGCTTGTGGCGGTTGCTCGCTCACAATTCAGCCGGGCAATATTGCACTTCAAACCAATTCAGAAGGCTTTTGGTTTACCGACTCACTACCTGTGGGGTCATATACTATTACTGTTGATAGCACAAGTCAGGTTTTACCCAGTTGTCCACCCACTTCGTTTACTATTACCAATTCAAACCTGCACACTCAGGTTGCCAAAATAGGATGCGAAGATCCAAGTCCGTGTGCGATACCGGATATTTCTGTTCATTTTCCCTATTTAAGAAGATGTACGGTAAACCCAATTCCGGTTACTGTAAGTGTTTGCAATAGAGCGGATGCTACCGGAGGTTTAGTAAATCCTTATGCTGATATTACATTAGATTCAACAATGACAGTTACAAGCAGCAGTATCCCATATACTGCTATGGGCAATAATGTTATTCGTTTCCAGTTAAACACAACATTAGGGCCCGGCCAGTGTAGTTCTTTTTATTTCCGCTTTGTTGTTAGTTGTGAACCTGCAATGGGTCAGACTCTCTGCATAGAAGCCCGCGTTCCGGGCAATTCCTGTTCATTAGACAGTATACCAAGCTTCCCGTCAGATATTAGTCCGTGTACCCTGCCTTGGGATCATTCCGATTTAGCTGTTGATGGATATTGTCAGGGAGATTCGGTGAAATTTACAATAACCAACACTGGTGATTTTGGTGGTGGTGATATGGTGTGTTATGCTCCAGTAAGATTATTTGTAGATGGGCTTCAAACAATGCTTGACTCTATAATGCTCACTGCCGGTGCAACATTTACCTATTCTTTTTTAGGTACGGGGCACACAATGATTCTTCAAACCGAACAACATCCGCTTCATCCAGGCAATTCGCATCCAAATGCTCATGTGGAACTTTGCGGAAATCCGAATAATTTTACTCCCGGGTTTGTCAATAGTTTTCCACTGGATGATGCCGATCCGATTGTAGATATATACTGTAGAGAAATTACAGGTAGTTATGACCCTAATGATAAAGTGGGCTATCCGTTTGGGCTTACCGAAAGTCATTTCATTCAGCCAAACCAGCATTTGGAATATACTATCCAGTTTCAAAATACAGGTAACGACACAGCTTTTTCTGTTGTTGTTCGCGATACTTTGGATATGAATCTCGACATTTCAACTGTTTTGCCCAGAGCAGCAAGCCATCCTTTTACTTTCCGCATTTATGGCCCCCGCGTGCTTGAATGGACTTTTGATAATATTTTATTACCTGATAGTAATGTAAACGAAGAATTTAGTCATGGATTTTTAACCTTTTCTGTGGAACAAGACCTAGATCTTCCCGATTTTACACCAATACATAACGAAGCCGATATTTACTTCGACTTTAATGACCCTGTAATCACCAACCAAACATTGCACACTATTTTTAAAGGTGCACCCTTTGCAGTGGGGATAAAAGAGAAGGCAGCAACTAAGAACACACTTGCTATCTACCCTAACCCAACAGCTTCTTCTTCTGTAATAGAATTCACCTCCCCATCCACCCAAAAGGGAACAATTATAGTTAGAGATATAGTGGGAAGAACCGTTCTAAACCAAACCTTCCAAGCCTTGAAAGGGAACAACCGTTTGCCGCTAACAGTAGGCAAAAGCGGAATATTCTTTGTGAGTGTAAGCGTTGGGGAATGGAAGGGAGTGGGGAAAGTGGTGGTGGATTGAAGTTATGAGATATAAGTGATGAGTGATGAGGTCAATCCATCGGCAGCTAACTCATAATTTATAATTCATAACTCATAATTAGTTTTTATCTTGTGCTCTCATTTTAAAACCTTAAGCTATGAAACACTTATTGAAACTATTGTTTGTTGTTCTGTGCATAAACACCAATGTTAAAGGCCAACATCTGAATTTTGATTGGGCAAAATCATTTGGCGATTCTGCCTCTAATGTAGCTTCGAAAGTAGATGTACTTGGAAACATCTATATAATTGGAATTTTTGAAGGAACTATTGATATAGACCCCGGAGTAGGAACTTTCCCGCTTACTTCTAATGGAGATGATGACATTTATATTTTAAAACTTGACCCAACAGGCAACTTTGTTTGGGCTAAGAATATAGGTGGTGCAGGTCAAGATGCACCCACCGATTTAGAAATAGATAATAGTGGTAATATTTATCTCGGGTTTGCAGTAACAGGCACAGTTGATTGCGACCCAAATGTAGGAGTTGCCAATTTCACAGGGAATAGTACTTATGGCACCTCTGTTTTCCAAAATTCACAACTAAAACCTGTGCTTAAGCTTAATGCTTCGGGCGATTTTTTATGGCTAAAGGCTTTAGGAGGTCAATCCATAGCATTAGATGGTTTTGGAAATCTATATACTACAAGCACATTTATAGGAACAGTTGATGCTGACCCAGGCGTTGGAATCACTGCAATTTCTGCTCCGGGTGGAGCTGATTTCACAGCAGTGGTCTCTAAATTCGACACCGCAGGCAATCTCAATTGGGCACGGGCGTTCGACTACGCAAGTGCACTTTCTTTAACCACTGATGCCTCAGGCAATCTATATATTTCAGGACAGTTTATAAGCACAACAGATTTTGACCCGAGTGCAAATAACACATCATTAACAGCTACTTCATCTTGGGATGTGTATGTTTTAAAACTTAATGCCTCAGGTGATTTTCAGTTTGTAAAATCAATTGAAGCTGTTTCACCCTTAGTAATTGGTCGAGCTTACTGCAACGATATTAAAGTAGATGCCAATGAAAATATTTATATTGCAGGGTTGTTTTCAGACACATTCGACTTCGATCCGGGCTTAGGGCAGCAAATCTTGACCACCACACATAACAATGATATTGATGGGTATATTCTGAAACTGGATGCAAATGGTCAATTTTCCTGGGTTCATAAAATTTCAGATAATGCTGTGCTTGGAAATATTGTTGATAATAAGCAAGATTTTCGAACCATAACGATAGATGACCTTGGAAATATTTATGCCTTTGGATATTTTCAACAGACAGTTGATTTCGACCCGAGTCCTTCAACGCATAACCTTTTGGCATCAAATGGATATTTGTGTATTGTGAAGTATAATGGATTGGGCGATTTAATTTATGCCAAGCAAATAGATGGTTCTGTTTACTCGGGAAATTTTGTATCCATTGCCGGGCAAAATTCAATGTTGCTTTCAGGCGGTTTCAATGGAACTGCTGATTTTAATCCGGGTGCAAATGCATATAACCTTTCCGGTGGCTACAATTCAGCGTTCATTGTTAAACTCGATATAAGTACTATTTATGGTGCAGTATATTTCGACAATTCGCAAGATTGCATTTTTGATAATAGTGAAAGCGGATTGGCTGGCAGAAATGTTATTATTCAGCCGGGTAATATTATAGCTCAAACAGATTTTGATGGATATTGGGGAGTAAACTCATTACCCGTTGGCAACTACACTGTAACATTTGACACCACCCACCAATGGCAAGCAACCTGCCCCATAACTCAGTCATTTGCTGTGCTTAATTCAAGTGATTCAACCATAGCCCCAAATATTGGCTGCATCAATACATCTCCCTGCCCAT
>CANJNG010000177.1 GCA_947475205.1 Bacteroidota bacterium | reverse complement strand
CTTTAACCAACCAAAAATACTGCCATATTTGCTCATCCTTTTAATCAAATGCTATGAAACCCATTTATCTGATTTTAGTTGCCCTCGTATTTACTGTATTTTCTTGCCAAGATGCTAAGAAGTGCCAGGAAATAAAATGCCAAAACAATGGATCTTGCACCGATGGAACTTGTGCTTGTCCCGATGGATATAGAGGGATATATTGCGAAAATGTTGATTCCTGTTCGCTTAATTTGTGCAAGAATTCTTCAACTTGCCAGGATGGACAATGTATTTGCCCGGACAGTTCTAACTATGAAGGGAGATATTGTGAGGTAGAGAAACGGCAAAAGTTTGTGGGAAATTATAAAGCGACAGAAAAGCCTAGCGTTCAGGAGCCCGGAAGGATAGTTGCGGCCAATATTACCCTACCAGGGTCAGGAGTTGCGGTTAATATGGTGAATGTGTCCTTTGTAATTGCCGGGGTGGGCGGAAATCCCACCACTCAGCCATCGCAATTGGCTTTGATAAAGGGGAAAAATCTAATAAAAATATATCCCCAAACGGTTAATACCGATACAGCTAACGGGACAATGAACCTGGATAGTTCGAAGACAATAACATTTGAAACATTCAAGAAACCCTTGAAAACTATTCAATTAACACTAAGAAAAGAATAGCCTCACCTCACCAAAGTTACCTTGCCAGAGAAGATGTGTGTTTCTAAATCAACACCTCGAATGTAAAGTTTGTAAGCATACACATCGCTCGAACACTTACTTAAATCCTGTCCTCGATAGGTGCCATCCCAACCTTCGTTGTAATTGATGGAACGGAATATTTCCTCTCCCCAGCGGTTGAATATCTCCAATTTATATTGCTTAAATCCCATTCCTTCGGGATAAAACAAATCATTACGACCATCACCATTAGGCGTAAAACTGTTAGGAATATACACCACATATTCGGGCTGAATATAGAGCTGAAGATGATAATAATCGGGACACCCCAAATCGTTCACCACTATTTGTTTTATCGAAATTATACCTGTATCGCCTTCGAAAGTCTGCTGTAAATTGCAGGTGTCGAAACGGAAACCGTTGCTGAATTCTAAACGGCAATCAATGGAGCCGGAGGAACGGTCGGTGAGGGTGAATGTAGGGTTAAATTCTGACCGAAATAAAGTGTCGGCCACCAGCAAAGCACTGGGTTTAGGCAAAACGGTAATCAAACCGGGAATATTAAAATAGGAAGTGTCCTTACATCCAAAGTGCGAAATAACCCGCAGTGTAACATCATAAGTTCCGCCATTGGTATAAGTATGTACCGGATTTAGCTGATTAGAAGTGGCACTGTCGCCAAAGCTCCACTGATGACTAAGAGCAAAGCCATAGGTACTGCTATCGCGAAAATCTACTCTAAACGGGTCGCAGCCAACAAGCGGAGTAGGCGAAAAATGGGCAACAGGGTTATCATAAATAATTATCTCCGTGCTATCGTGGCTATAGCAACCATCCGATTCAATTTCTAAATGCACCAAAAAAGTATCGGGCGTGTTAAATGAAATGTTTTCAGGATTTTCCAAAACAGAGGATTGCGTATTGGCATTGCTGCCGAAATTCCAGATAAAAGTGGAATAAGACTGAAATATTCCCGAAGCTGTAAAATCAAAGCTATTGCCATCAAAACACTGAGGTTCGAAGGGTATTATATCGGCCTCGAGCCGCTCGTTTATCACATAATCAATAGTAGCGGTATCGGCACAGGGCCAACCGGGATTGGCTATTAAAGTAATGGGATAAATGCCAGTATCGGGATAGGTAAACGTAGGGGCTTCGAGATTGGAAGTGTCGGTGCTCCAAGTTGAAATCCCAAAGTCCCAATGATAGAAAGTAGAATTAATACTGTTGTTGCTAAATGTTACATTCCTACCCAAACACTCACTTGTTTGCCCCGGAATGGCAGCCAATACATTCGATGTACAGTTTACCACATTGAATTGAAAGTCGCGTTTGTTAGTACTCAGCAATTGGCCATTGCGGTACTCTTTTACGCATACTGCAACCACATATTGCCCCACCTGATTTGGTGTAACCGTGAGCAGGCCTGTATTTGAATTTATTTGCAGAGCCGGGTTGGCAGCTATAGGGTTAGTGCCCGTGTATCCGGCAGTGTAAGTTACAAAAGCATAGGGTGGGGGAGGGGTGGGGTCTCCAAGGGCTATTGGGTTCGTTGGTGCTAAGCCCTCATACGCATCGCACAATTCATAAACCAACACATCGCCATCGGGGTCGGTAGCCGAATGGTCGAAAACCAAATTTTCGCCCACACATAAGGCAAGCGGCGGGAACTGATTATAGCGTGGACTACTGTTTCCGGAGGCTAAGTTTTGGGGTGGAATAAAACACATATAGGTGCTGCCTTGGTCACCGGGCAAATTCAAATTCAAGATAGACCCATTTCGGCAGCAGCGTTGATAAGCAACATAATAACCACTACTGTTTGGAGGAAGCGTCACCACTTGTTTATATACCCCTTCGTAAACACAAATATTGGGTGGAGCTTGTAGGCAGGGATTGTTTATAACCACAGGAACGGGGAGCGAATCTGAACCACTAATTTCAACATCAATATCTTGGTAAAACGAACTTAAATTTCCACCATCATAAATAGTTACTGATGCAGGATGGTCGAAGTAAACCAAATTTGAAGCTCCGGCAGGAAGAATACAATCCCTGTATATTTTCAGGGTTATCTCATATTGATTGTTTCCCAAATAGGTATAGTATATCTCCCCGCCCACAATATGGGTAGCAAAGCCGGAAGAAATCTTCCAAAAGAAAAGTAGTATGAGTAGAGCTTTTCTCAGAAATGGCAATTTGTAATAAAAAACAAATTTGCGAAAAAATCTGTTATCTAAGATTGAAGATTATTTTAAAACAGTGTTCTACAATTCAGAGATAGCCAACGTTTTGATATGATAAGCCTCCCGGCAACATTCAACTCATTTTATTCTCTTTTCTTCACCCCGAATGGGGTAAAGGACTGAATTTATTAACGTGATGGAGATTGAAGAAGTGGAGGCTCGCAAATGGTCATTCGGAGGGCAAATGTAACAACTTAGCACTGCCCTGTCGGACGAAGCACACCTCCATTTCTTTCAATCTTTTGTTATGGGTTGCCGTGTTTCTGTTCGGAGCGTTGGCGGGTCGGGTCAAGTGCCAAACGGTCAATAAAGTGATGTCCTTCATTTTAAAATTCATTAAACGTTATGGAAAATTGTCCTACAATAGGTGGTGGTTTTGGTTTGGTTTTTCTTTCTTTTCTTGGTTTAACTTCCTTGGGATTGTATGTGTCTCTAATATCGTCTTCGTAATCGTAGTTTCTACACATTGAAAATAAATTGTCAAGCCAGAATCGCATATTTGCACTCGGTGAAAGCAGTAAAATCCTATCAAGTATTGCAATAATAAGTGGTTTGTTAGTTTCAGCTTTAGTTTTCTCTATTTCAAAATCGTAATCATTAAAAGTAGCTGTAATTAACATTAAAATGCTGTTGTACGTTTCAATGTCCTCTGCTATAAGTTCTTTAGCCCAATTATATCTTTTCCTTTTGCCAATAAAATTAGGAAATACATGATAAATCTTTGAATTAAAATCTACAATTGAATATCCTACACAATCAGAACCTATGGTTTTCCCTCTAATTTTAAATGGACGGAAATATTCTTCTATTGGGTTGGGGTAAAATTCTATACCCATAATCCTTAATACTTCGTCTTTATTTATTTGGGAAGTCAATATCATCGAGAAATATTATGGACTAGTATCATTTATTGTCCTTGTTACTATTATTGTATATTGAATTTATTCCTACTAAAACACATAGTATTACTAATCCAAAAAAAATAAATCTCAAAGTAGTGAATGTGTCGTTTGCTGATGAATCTTTATAAGATAACTCCTTAATAAAGCTATCACCACCTATCATTAAGTCAATTAAAAATCCAATCCCTGGCACTACAAAACATAGTACGGCTAAAATTCCAAGACACCCCCAGCCTGAATCTACAGATTGGTTGCTATCGGGTTTGTTTGTTTCCATTTTTATGATAGTTTATTTAGTTACTGAAAATAATTTATCAAACAGTTTTCTGCTTTCTTCAACTGTGTAGAGTTCTTGAATATACGACTCAAAATCTTGTTTGATATCTGCAATTAACATTTGAGGATTTATCAATAACTCATCTGAATTAAATTCAATGCTCTTTGCGTATGTATTACTAATTATAACGCTTCCTCTTGACATGCCGTCATGAAATAGTCCGTTTCGAGCTTCATCAAATATGTTTTGTAATTCAGAGTTGGAAAAAACGTTAGTATAAATTCTGTTTAAAGAAGATTTAAAGAAAATTGAACTATTGCCCTTACTATTTTTCCCTTGTCTGTATTGTTCAACACCCTCAATGTATGAGAGGCATATCATTAAACAGATAAAGCCTTCATCAATGTTTTTGCTAAGCTTAATTGCGGGCTTTATAAACCATTCAGTAACCTGTCTTTCATAGATGGCTATTTTATCTAAAACATTAGCTGGGTCTAAAAGTCTGTTAGTCCTTTTATCATAAACAACTATATGACCATCATCAAACAAAGTCCCAGTTATTTCTGGTGCGATGTTTCTTGGTTCAGAACCTATGTTTTTGGACATTTATATTTGGCTTAAGTATTAGTAGTTGTATATTGGATTATTAATTAGGTTGCCATAACTGCGGGGGATTTAGCCCCGCAGTTTCTAATTGGGGGAGTTAAAATATTCATTTAGTCAATGTTCCAATAAGCGTCAGGTTCACCTCCAAATGCATCATCTATGCTTTGGTCACTCCAGCCTTCAACATCTTGGACATAATGACCATTGTAATTATTGTAAGTTTTACGGTCTTCATAATTATTGCCTGAATCTTCATTTTGCTTCGGGATTCTGAGCTTTAGTTGTTTCTTACAAAATTCACCATCAAATAATTTTCTTGAAAAAGGTAATGGAAAATAGTTGGGGGGTAACTGAACATTGTTAACTAATCGGTTTATTCTGCTTTCTACGCTAGTATCACCTATCAGGATTTCTTTACCCCTATGCTTGATATGCTGACTAGAGCACAATACAAAATTTCCTTCTTCATTAAAATAGGCTTGCGGGTCTCTTAAAAATTCATAGATGCAGTAGTCGCTTAATTGGTCTATAATTTCATCGTTAATTATAACATTTTCAACTTCTTTACACATCCATTCAAGATATGAGGGATTTATTAAAGCTACTTTCTTAAGTGATTCACCTTTGTATTTACCGAAAGTAAAAATACAATTAATGTTGTCTATAATCATTCCGTAATATGGGTTTATAGGTATTGTTGTATGTATATGATTTTCAATTTAGGCATTAATTATTTAACCGTTACTTCTTCATTCTATCCATTCTTCAAAGCAAGCTCCTTTGCATTTGAAACAATCTCCATTATCAATATGGGTATATTGGGGAAAGTGGCCTGCACCATTACATCTATTACAGGGAGTTAAAAGCTTCTTATCAATTAACCTTTCATCATCATATACAGGAATGAGATTTTCTTTATGCAGTTTAGAATGACAGATATGGCAGAGTAACTGTAAACTATCTTCAATATAATCCCAAGGAGGTTTGTTTGCAATATAATAAGTATGATGCACTTGTGCGAAATGAGGATATTTTTGAACTATTAGGTCAAGGTGGCCTGAATCAGATTCTTCAACTCGTGAAGGAACAAAAATTACCTTCCCATTTGCTAATAGTGCTGGTCTAAAAGCATCAATGCAACGTTCTTTACAAATTTGACAAGTATTATTGTCTCTTGATATTATAATGTTACGTTTATCCTCCCATTCACTTGCAGTTAGCAATGTAGCATATGGAATACGCCTATTTGGATATTCTGTTTGTATGTCGTTATATGATTTCAATTTAGCAGTAATCATAGTTTAGTGTGGGTGGTAATGATTTTGCACAAATGGTCAGGCTTGCAGTGTCGCGGTACGGTTACCCATAACTCGCTTATATGTGCCACATCGTGGCACATATCCGTCCATTTTTGGGTAGATTTGTGCCATAACCGTGTGTACATATATTTCGCAAATATCTAAAAATTAGGTTATATAAACCTCAAACGGAATTTTATTTTCTAAAGGCTTTGAGTGCTTAAATGGGTGTAAACCTCTTAAGTCCCGCTACTGTTATTCCTTCCCACCGCCAAACCATTAAAACATCCCATCTTCCCTCGGACGAGTCAAGCTAAGCCTTGAACGCTTCAAGCTAAGCCTTGAACGCTACAAGCTAAACCTTGAACGCTTCAAGCTAAGCCTTGAACGCTTCAAGCTAAACCTTCACCGCATCAAGCTAAGCCTTCACGCCTCCAAGCTAAACCTTCACGCCTCCAAGCTAAACCTCGGACGCGTCAGGCCTCGCAAGCTGCGAGGAAAAGTCTCCCCGCACAAAAAAACTTGTCGGAAAAATTAGGATTAACCCAAAATCTGACAAGCAAAATCAGGAATAGGAAATAACAAGACAAGT
>CANJNG010000176.1 GCA_947475205.1 Bacteroidota bacterium | reverse complement strand
GTTCAACCTGAGAAAAAAGTGGTTGCTGCAACGCCCGAAATGGCTAAAGACTTAACTGCAATACCCGACGGGCAATTCACTACATATTTTAAAGGAGATAAATTTAAAATAGAGATGGAAGGGATTTTCAAGAACAAAAAACTAATTGATGGCAAGCATAACATCTACGATGGTATGGGCAAACTCATCAAAATAAATACCGTAAAGGGCGGAAAGGTGGTGGACGTCAAAGTGCCTAAGTAGATTTAGCTACCTAATAACCACAACTTTCTTTACCACATTTACTTTATCCGATGAAATTTGGGCAAAGTAGTTTCCTTCTTGCAAAGAAAGTGTTTGAATTTCCACACTATGTTGGGAAACAGGTTTATGAATGCTGTAAACCTTTTGCCCTAAAACATCGGTCAATGTTACAGTAAATGCCTGCGTTTTTAGTTCATTTTGAAAGCTGAAATTCACCATACCGTTAGTAGGATTTGGATAGGTTGAAATTTTATTCGCATTAATTTCCATTTCACCAACACCTACTGTGCAATTAGTAAATTCTAAAAAACTAGGGCGTGAAGTATTAACTGCGGCGACCATTCTGGCCTTCTGGCCTTGTGTGAAGAAATACATACAATTATCATAGCTGTAATCCATAAAGTTCATAAACATATCGCCATAAGGTGAATTGAGACAAGTAAGCGAAACGTTATTCGGGAAATTTTTGCAGTTATAGTTTGGCCCGGGACTATGTGGGGTATCCCCTACTCCATCATCATCCAGACATTGGTCGTTTGAACCATTATTCCCCCAAGGGTGGTTAAGATTAAACCAGTGTCCAACTTCGTGGGTAGTGGTTCTGCCCAAGTTATAATTGCCACCTAAATCACCATTTACGCCAAAATGTTTACTGTCAATCACCACGCCGTCAATGCTGCAATCTGCACCTGGCTGAAAAGTATAACCCAAATAACCGTTAGCTAAATCGCACACCCAAATATTCAAATACTTTTCGCAAGGCCAGGGGTCATCGCCGCCTGTATTGGACGATTTCATTTTATCTTCCGTTGTAAATTCCGTTGCTGCTGTTTGTTTGTGAATTATACCGTTGGTGTAATTCCCGCTTGGGTCAACCCCTGCAAGGCAAAAAGATATTTGGCAATCGGCAGCATACTGCTGGAAAGGTAATGGGACATTTCCTTTATCGGGATTGGTATAGCTGTAATCTTGATTCAGCACTTCTATTTGCGATTGAACTATTTCATCCGAAATATTCTCTTCGTCGGTATTGTATATGACATGAACCACCACCGGAATTACAATTTGCTGTTGCACGCCTTTAGCCTGTCCCCTTGCTATGAAATCCAGAATTCGGCTTTCAATTTCAGCTCGCTTTTGCACATATTCAGGATGCTTAGCCGAGTACTGTTGCATTACCTCAGTAGTTCCGCAACGAATTGTTTGTTGGGCTTTGGTTTGATTTGCAATAGAAATCAATACAGTAATGCTAAGAGCAAGTAAATGTTTAATCATAATTTTTGTTTGGTATTGTATTGGAACCCCCTCCAACTCCCCCTTTAAAAGGGGGAGAGCTGCGTAACACTTTGTTGAATGTTTACTGCTTATCAGTAGCTATTCCCCCCTACTTAATCAGCGTAATGGTACCCCGTTTATCTAATTTCTGTCCTAAAGCTGTTTGGTATTTGCAATAATAGACATAAACATCTTGCGGAGCCTCCTTACCATCAATCATCCCATCCCAACCTTCGTAAATGTCCTTGGTTCGGAAAACCTTTTGCCCCCATTGATCCCAAATGGTTAAATCATATCCTTCGCGGGAAACAAACAATGTAACGGGTTTGAAAATACGATTAACCGGATTCCACGCCACTGTGGAAAAGGTATTGGGGACATAGAAGTTTGAAGCTTGATTAGCACAAGCAATGTTTGATTTGCTATGAGCCATCAAACCCAAAAAATTGCCCGGGGCTTCGTAACCCAAAATGTAGTAACAGAATTTCCCATCGCCAATGGTAAATGTATCTATGATATCGGTGTATCTAAATGTATCGATAGCCGTGTCATTTTCAACTGTAGCCAAGTATTCAAACGACATGGTTTGCAGTCCTTCTATTCTTCTAAAAATAGCATATCTGTCCACGCCGCCACTCCACAATTCATACTTAGTCCAAGTAAGCTCATTGGTTCGGTTTGGCATCCCAATGGCAGTAAGAAAAATAGTTGTACCAATATTTGTTGTATCGGTAGGAGTTTGGCAAGTATCTTTTGTAATAATTCTATAGGTGTAGTTAATCAGGTCTGTTTGAGCGGTTTCATCGGTGTATTCCACCACATCAGTTCCGGTAAAATCAAGGGAATCTATAGAACCTATGGAATCAAAAACAGTAACATACGTTTTACGCTCCACCACAAAATGATCTACAATAGCTGTTTGGTCAATTCGTGCAGAAATAAAGGCATCACCATTTGATTCCACTGTCGCTGTGGCTATGTAGCCAAAGTCGGGAGCTTTGGGTAAAGCGGCATCAAAGGTTTGAAAATTAGAACCAGCAGTATAGGCTGTAGTAGCGTTTTGAAATGCCCTGACATAATAGTTGTAAATATGATTTGCTATAATTGTGCTATCAATAACGCCAGGTACCGTAACAGTAGCAAAAGGTACATAACCTGCTGAATTGTCGTTTCTATATACAACATAATTAAGAACACCTTCTGTCCAACCATCGTAGGGATTCCAATTTAGGGTAATGGAACGGTCGCAAATATCAATGGCCCCAACCAAATTTATGGAGCAATGAATTCCTCCTAGCGGGCTAACATTTCCACAGCTATCAATAGCCGCAATACGGAAACATTCTGACTGGTTGCAAACGTTTATGCTGTAATCGTTAGAGAACAAACTATCGTTGCAAACGGTATCAGAAGCTGTCCAAATACCGCCTTGATTTCTGTATAGAATATAGCAAATAGCATCGGGCGATGTGCTGGCACTCCAACCAATAAAGGGATAGCAACTATCTAAATCCACACTAATCGAGTCAAGTATTGGCACTTCGGGTACAAACACATCGTTGAATATTTTCCCATCTACACTGGAAACACTATTACAACCCGAAGCATCACTTACTTCCACCCGGTAATTAACAGTGCGATTACAAACCGATATATTATCGGTATAAGAATTCGTGGCACTTGTTCCAATGTTTGTCCAAACTCCGGTGGGAAATTCCCTGAAAATGTTATAAGTAGTGGAAGTGGAAGTTAAAGGAGGATTTGAAATCGGATTCCAATTTAATATTGCTGTTCCGTTGGCTCCATCGGTAACGTTCAAAAGCATTGCTGCCATAATATTGGCTCTTGGAGCATCAACACAAGAATACAGCGAAGTAACATAGTAATAATTAGAATCCACTGCTGCATTTGCCCCCAAATGCGTATAGCTTAGCGTATTGAAATTCGCTTCGGTATAAAGCAAGGTGTAAGTACCCAATTTGGTATTAGAATGATACACCGAATATCCCTGCCAAGTGCCATTGGGGTCAATGCCTTGCAGCCAAGTTAGCGTAACCGAACCATCGGGATTAACCTGACTACACTTTAGTTCGGGAGAGGTCAATACTCCGCTGGCTTTTACATCAATAGTAATATTATACGAGGTGTAACTTGGTATTGGGCAAAAATTATCCTGAAAAACCAAACTAAAATTGTAAACTGAATTTACAGATGTGCAAGTAGTATTATTTGCAATATGATTGCAATCTATTTGCCATGAAAAGGTAGTCTGTGTGCCACCAACTCCTGATGCAGCTGGCGGGGGGGATAAAGTGGCACAAGGGGGGTGAGGACAACCAGTAATAGCACTAGAAAAGCTTGGACTAAACTCACCTCCAAACGCATTATAACTTACACTTTGGGGATTTCCATTAGTTAAAGTTCCATTATCTGCTGCTCCAACAGTAAAAGTTACAATGTCACCAGGGTTGGCTTCAATACTTAAGTTTGATGGCGTATTAATTACTATAGTTTGGGTTGGAGGGGTAACTAAGCTAACAACTGGTCTTACATTATTCTGGCAGCCATTAGTCATAAATATATTAAACTCCCTGTAAACCTTTGATAAGAGTTGTCCACACCGATAGGATTTAGTTGCCATTGCTAAAATATAGGTACCTAAAGTATGATTTTCAAAATGAATATTACCAGTTGAAGCATCCAATACTGCTGGTTGATTTAGGGGGTCAAAACTGACATCGGGCATCGGGTTGGTATAAGAATATCCTGTTGAATAAGGGTAAATAGAAGGATACACACCTGGATTAAATACATCAGGTTGGTAGTCACCATACAAAGGTTCTGCAAATTCATAGGCTACAGAGTCTGCATCGGGGTCAGAAGCTACCATACTATAATCAATCGGATTTCCAACACAAACAATCTTTAAAGGAGTGGCTAGCATTTGAGGAGACGAATCATAACATGGGTTAGGTACTTGCCCATTGAATCCATACATTGAGGTGTATAAAAACATAGGTTTAGATCCTACAACACTAGTGTTTAAATTCGACATTGTTGTGCTTCGGAAATTTACTAAAAAAACAAATGTCCATCCATCCGCAGGTATAGTTCCATCTAAAGTTACTGGATCAGTTCTATACACATGCTCCAATACTGACCCTTGCAAAGGGGTTGGAACACTACAGCTTAATGCTGGGCCACTTACATCACATACTGGGGTAACTTCGTTTACTACAGTATTAATATCTGGCAATGCTATTTGGTTAGCCCCAGCTAATCCATTTACAGTTGGGAGCGATGAACCTAAAATATACAGGGGTAATCCAACCTGAAGGGTAACATTTTGAGAACAATCAGTATAAATTTTTACGGTAAAAATAAATTGGCCATTGCCTTGGCACTCATAGGTTACCTGACCACCCAAGATATGGGTAGCCTTACTCTCTGTATTCCAAAACAAAGCAAAGCAAAGGGCTAAGAAAAAGCGTATAGTATTCGTTTTCGGATTCAAATCGGGCGTAAATTTAACACATCTGCAAATTGCAAGGATTTATTTATTGAATATGTTTGGAAAGGTGATGTGCTAAATAATAACTCAGAAAAAAATGAGGGCAATGAGATTAGGAGTGATGAGGCAACATTCTTATCAAAAACAATCTGCTTTATACTCCCAACAATTGGCAAAACTTGACCTGTTTTAGATTGAAATAGGTCAACTTCAGATTGAAATAGGTCAACTTCAGATTGAAATAGGTCAATTTCAGATTGAAATAGGTCAACTTCAGACTAAAATAGGTCAACTTCAGACTAAAATAGGTCAACTTCAGACTGAAATAGGTCAACTTCAGACTGAAATAGGTCAACTTTCGGAATACGGAAAATGATTTTGGCTTGAAAATAATGTATATAAATCTAAATATCAATCACATGGAAATTAACAGGGATAATTTATCTGTTTAGTGGTTGCTTGGGCTTGGCTCCAAGGCCGGAAACCTGAATTTCCCTATTCGCCTATAATACCATTTCGCACCTCGCTTATTTTGCCAGCTACTTTTTTTAATCTTGCATAATCCACAGTAATTTTCCCGTCATCCGCTTTGGTGGCAATTTTTCCGGATGCAAGAACTGATTTGATTTGAGTTAATTTAGCTAACAAATCATTTACAGCATCTTCACCTTTAAATGCCTCCATAGATTTAATTATTTTATCCAAAGCACCTTCCTGCTCTGAAACCCGGACAGCAATTTCGGCATTTGCATTTTTATCCAATGCCATATTACAGGCTAAGTGCATACTTTCAATCCACCCCCCGGCCATCATCAGCATAAAAGTGCCGTAACGGTTATTGGCTCGCAAGTAGGTGTTAGCAGTGGAATAGGTTTCAGAAATTATGTCTAAAAGCGAATCTCGGATGTCGATATTGGCTTCAACTCTATCAAAAACAGTTTTATCAAAGGCATTAGAAAGGCCAATGTCATCTGACAGTTTGCGGCAATTGTTCAAGTAAAACATGGTTTCCTGCGTTTGCTTGAAAAGTGTTGTGTAGCCCACATCCGAGCAATAAACGCCCAAATTTATAGCCTTAGCCGAACTGGTGGCATACTTTGAAATATTGCTAATATCATTGGTTAAAGCCGGGTTATACTTCGCACCCGATTCCTTTATAAGTCCGGCCATTTCCTGAGGTGATGGCAATTCATCGGTAATATCGGCTTGTGCAGCAGAAGCAGTATCGGCAGCAGTGAGTTCGCCTTTAGAAGCAGTATCTGAATTACCACAACCCTGAAAAGTGAAAACTGAGAGGAAAGCTAATGCTGCAATAAGCGAGAATCTAATCATAAGATTGTTCGGGGATTTAATGGCACAAATATCACAATTCTTTCCATACTTTTGTGATAATGAAAATAGCCCTATACGGTAGGCCATTCGACCCTAAGTTTGATAAGGAAGTTTTGCAAATGCTTAATTTCATTAAATCGGCTGGGTTTGAGATTTGGGTATTTAATGAGTTTGCAGATTTTCTGAAAAAGCGTTTAAAGATTGAACCCGCCTGCCATATTTTTCATACGGGTGCTGAGATTTTTGGAAAGGTTGAAATGTTGCTCAGCGTTGGCGGAGATGGCACAATGCTGCAAAGTGCAAAAATTGTTGGGGCAAGCCGAAT
>CANJNG010000175.1 GCA_947475205.1 Bacteroidota bacterium | reverse complement strand
TTGGTCATTTGCTCCTCCAACTGCAAATTTTACAGTTAAACCATTAACATTATCGCCTACAATAAAAGATGTAGTGTTTACTGACTCTTCCTACACCAATTCGCCAAATGATAATATTATCTCTTGGCATTGGAATTTCGGCAACCAAGACGACCCAAATATGCCTGATGATACCTCGTCAGAACAAAGTCCAACACATCAGTTTGCCGATGGCGATACTGGGGCAATTACCATCTATTTAGTAGTTACTAATTCCATTGGCTGTAATGATACAATGGAAATTCCATACACCATAGCCAATGAACTTGAGTTCTTTCAAGCCTTCACACCTAATGGAGATGGCAAGAACGATTATTTTGTGATAGATTACCTTATCCAGAAATCACCAACAAATCACCTGAAAGTGTATAACCGCTGGGGCAGAAAAATATTTGATAAAGAAAACTACCGCAACGATTGGGCCGGTGATAAGTACAATACCGGAACATATTACTACGAACTTACCCATAAGGATGGCACCAAAGCCGGATTCTTTACTTTGATTAGGGAGTAGGAAATTATTTTGTTAAAAAATACATTTTCACTTAAACCCCTATTTTGTCATTTGAGGTGCTATAGATGGAGGATTAAATATTCAGACTAGGAAGAGAGTTATGAAACTCTCTTCTTGAAAAAATCAGTCCATTAATTATTGAAATGAAGATGGAAAATTGGTGTAAGTTTAAAACTAGCAATTCCATCTTTACAATTCAAAATCCTGGATTGGCATTCTTCACAAAATGTCGTTGCATTTATTCTACAGAGTTTTAGATGAAAATGAGTCGATTGTCACGTTCAAATTTTTCTAATTTTGTTAAGACCCGATTGACCATTTATCCCACCTTCGCAAACTCATTTCAGATCAACCAAAAATAAATGCCTAAAAAACTCTTCCTTCTCGATGCCTTTGCCTTGATTTACCGAGCCTATTTTGCATTTAGCAACAATCACCGCATAAACTCCAAAGGCTTAAATACCTCGGCTATGTTTGGTTTCACCAATACTTTGCTCGAGGTGCTGACCAAGGAAAAACCTAGCCATATAGCCGTGGTGTTCGACACTCCCGAACCCACCGTTAGGCACATTGAATTTGAAGCCTACAAAGCCCATCGGGAGGAGATGCCTGATGATTTAAAACTGAGCATTCCCTATATCAAACAAATAATCGAAGCATTGAATATTCCGGTGCTGTATGCCCATGGCTACGAAGCCGACGACGTAATTGGTACCCTAGCCGTAAAAGCCGAGCAATTGGGTTTCACCACCTATATGATGACTCCCGATAAGGATTACGGGCAATTGGTTTCCGACCATATATTTATGTATAAACCTGCCCGAATGGGCAATGGGGTGGAAATTATGGGGGTGAAAGAAGTGTGTGAGAAATACGAAATCCGCAACCCAAAAGAGTTGATTGACATACTGGGGTTATGGGGAGATAAAGTGGATAACATCCCCGGCATTCCCGGCTTCGGCGAAAAAACCGCCATAGAAATGATTAAGACCTTTGGCAGTATTGAGAATATGATTGCCAATGCCGACCAACTGAAAGGCAGCAAACAAGAAAAGGTAAAAACATACGCCGACCAATCCCTACTATCGAAAAAACTGGCTACCATAATCTTGGATGTGCCTATTGATTTTGATGAGAAAGCCTTGGAATATGAAGCTCCGAATAGAGACTTATTGCGGGATGTGTTCACCGAATTAGAGTTTCGGGGCTTGGCAAAGAAACTATTGGGCGAAGAACTACCTTCCAATGGAGGCGAATCTTCCCCCACAAAACCTGCTGCCTCCCCAGTGGTAAGCACCGGACAAATGGATTTGTTTGGAAGCCCAGCACCAAAGGCCGGAGGTGCTGATGGTATATACGAAACTAACGATGAAGCGGTTTTCGTTACCAATTTCAAAACCATAAACGATGTGGAGCATAACTACATCCTGGCCGACACCGATGAACTTATAGCTAAACTACTAGCCGAACTTCAAACTGAAAAAACATATTGCTTCGACACCGAAACCACCAGCACCAATGAGATGGAAGCCGAACTAGTGGGCCTATCCTTCGCCGTGAAACAAGGCGAAGCGTGGTATGTGCCTTGTGCAGCTAATTGCGATGAGGCATTAGCTACCTTAAAAAAGTTTCAAGCCATTTTTGATGATGAAAGCAAAACCTTGGTAGGGCAAAATGTGAAATACGATTTGATGGTTCTGGCCAATTATGGAGTTTCTATTAAAAACAAACTGTTCGACACCATGTTGGCTCACTATTTACTCCAACCCGATATGCGGCACGGCATGGATGTGTTGGCCGAAACCTATCTGGGCTACAGCCCCGTTTCCATTACCACGCTTATTGGCAAAAAGGGCAAAGACCAAGGAAATATGCGTGATGTGGAGGTGAATTTGGTGAAAGAATATGCCTCGGAAGATGCGGATATTACGTTGCAACTCAAAAATCTGTTTGCCCCGAAACTCGTTACCACCAATGCCGATAAGCTTTTCACCGAGGTGGAAATGCCCTTAGTGCCCGTGTTGGCTTCTATGGAGCGGGAAGGAATATGCCTAGACACTCAAGCCTTAAATGACTTTTCAAAGGAATTGGAAATTGAAGTAAGCCGGGTGGAAAAAGATATTTACGCCTTAGCAGGACTGACCTTTAACATAGCGTCGCCCCAACAATTGGGCAAAATCTTGTTCGATCATTTGAAGATTGATGAAAAGGCGAAGAAAACGGCTACTAAACAGTATTCCACGGCGGAAGATTATCTAGTAAAACTGGCTCATAAGCATCCCATCATCAATAAAGTGCTGGAGTTTAGGGGGCTGGTGAAATTGAAGAATACTTATGTGGATACGCTTCCACTTCTTATCAATAAGAATTCAGGTAAGATTCATACTTCCTATAATCAAGCGGTGGCCTCCACCGGGCGGTTAAGTTCAAATAATCCTAATCTTCAAAACATTCCCATCCGCACCGAAAAAGGCCGCGAAGTACGCAAAGCATTTGTATCCCGCAACGATGAATATACCTTGCTAAGTGCGGATTATAGCCAAATTGAACTTCGTATAATTGCCGCCCTCAGCAACGAGGAAAGCATGATTGCCGACTTTAAAAACGGCACAGATATTCATACCTCTACTGCCGCCAAAGTGTATAATATTCCGCTAAATGAGGTGAGCAAAGACCAACGCAGCAATGCCAAAATGGTGAACTTCGGTATCATTTACGGTATTTCTCCTTTTGGTTTGGCTGAACGGTTAAACATTAGTCGCACCGAAGCCAAGGAGATTATTGATAGCTATTTTGCTAAATATCCGGGCATAAAGAATTATATGGATGGCAGCATCGCCACGGCCAAAGAAAAAGGCTATGTGGAAACCATTCTTGGTCGCCGTCGCTACTTGCGAGATATTAACAGTGCCAACCAAACCGTTCGTGGTTTTGCCGAACGGAATGCTATCAACGCTCCAATTCAGGGTTCGGCTGCCGATATGATTAAGCTGGCCATGATAAAAGTCCACAACGAAATAAGCCGACTCGGACTTAAATCAAGACTACTGCTACAAGTGCACGATGAGTTGGTGTTCGATGCCTTTAAACCTGAAGTGGAAACGCTAACTAAACTGGTGAAGGAATGTATGGAAAATGCTATTCCTTTAAATGTTCCCATCGTGGTGGAAACAGGAACTGGGAAGAATTGGTTGGAAGCTCATTGATAATTTTTTAATGCTTCTCAGTCCAAAAACACTGTGGTGGCTCCAAAACCGTATCGGCCATAATCACCATCAGCTATGCTTACGCCCGCATAACTGGCTACAATTTTTCGGGTATGGTCTTTCAGTTTTCCATTCCCAACTCCATGAATAAATGTTACCTTTTTATAGTGGTTAACAATGGCTTCGTCCATGGTTTGCTTTATGGCTTTGAGTTGCAGATTTAGCTTTTCGTGTGAGGCTAAAGTGTTATGATTTGGATAAAGTTTCTCTATGTGTAAATCGATTTCCTTTTCCAATAAATAAGGCAGCTTAATGGTTGGTTTTGTTTTTTCCTTTTTTGGACTATGGTTAACATTATTCCCAGCAAATGAGTTTACCGGAACTTCTTTTACTTCTGCCTTAAGAATCAAGGCCTTTTCGTCTAGCTCGGCCCATTCGGTAAACATAGACTTAGTGTAAAGTTTGGGGAGTTTTATCTTAAAAACATCGTTTACAGGTTCGGTGTTTTGATTTTGTTTGGAATGAAATACAATTGCCTGAACATTTATCTCCTTCAAATCAGTAATATCAATAGGATGAAATGTGCTTACATAGAGTATATCACCAGCCTCGATAATACCATGATCTAAAAAGATATAACTGATGCCAATCTTTGATTTTGCAGTAAAGTAATACTGCTGAGCAGAAGCATTGAAGATAAATAGCGTCCATTTGCAATCATCGCCATTAGGGTGTTCCTCAAAAGTTAATCCTGTAATCAATCCTTGCTTTTCATTGCCCAACCGCTTTGAAACTCGGGTTTCTTTTTGCTGGAATGCAGGTGAAGTGTCCACAGGTTGCTCCACTTTTTTGGGTTCGGGCTTAGTTTCATTTACTTCACTAACCGTTGGAGTTGGAGGAACTTTTTTGTTTACCGCCACCAATAATTTCCCTGGATAACTTTGCTCAAATCCTAAATCATTGAGCACTAAGAAATGATTATTGCCCAGAGCTTTGATCACCGTTCCTTTACCGGGTTCGTTCAAAAAAAGCACTTCATCTTTGGGTGAAAACATAGTGTACAAAGGTAGGGAGATATGGGACATGAGACATGAGACTTGAGATTGGGGACGCAAGATTGTGGACTTAGGATGTGCTATGGGGGACTTGAATCAACTAAATATATTGTTTACTTTTGAGCCGAAAGATGTTTTAGAAGGATTGCTCTCCTTTAAACCCCAATTTTATATTTATTTCAAACGTGTTAAAGTTAAAATTAGCCACCGATGTTAGATGGGCCGAACTGGCCGAAAACAATATTGACCAATTGCTATCCGATCATGCTTTTTGTGAACAAAAAGCAGCCTCTAATGCCATTTCCTTGCTGGTAAACTATCCCGAATTAAGTGATTTGGTGGACCAGTTATCCCAAGTGGCGATGGAAGAGTTGGAGCATTTTCGTCAGGTTCATGAACGTATACTGGCTAGGGGTAAGGTACTTGAGAAAGAACGCAAGGATATTTATGTTGGTGAACTTTATAACTTTGTTAGGCGAGGAATTGGCCGTGAAATCATGCTCGTAGATAGGTTGCTTTTTTCTGCTATGATAGAAGCCCGAAGTTGTGAGCGTTTTCGTTTGCTCAGCGAAACTATTGCCGACAAAGAACTGGCCAACTGGTATCGCGAACTCATGATTAGCGAAGCAAACCACTACACTTTATTTATAGCTTTAGCAAAAAAATACGCCAACGGCATCGATGTAGATGCTCGCTGGCGTGAATTTCTCGACTTTGAGGGCGAAGTAATTAAACGATACGGTGTATCGGAAAGAATGCATGGTTGAGTTAGAGTTATGAATGATGAGTTCTATCAGGCGGTAGCACCTCATAATTTATAACACATACCCCAACTATTCCACCATATAGAATGACAATTTCCTTATCTTAATTACATTTGGCTGCATCGTTTGCATAATCTGCTTACAATGTATATAAAATCAGTATTCAATCAGTCCATCTGTACAATCTGTGTCCCATTAGTCAATATGCCGTCAGGCATCTACGAAATACGTATCCGTATCACCCCGGGGTTTGCACTGCTGTTAAATACTTTTGCATAGGGTTTGAAGTCTTGAGCGTTTATTAATTCCGTAATTTCCTGGTCGTTTGTGAGTATGACGTCTGCAAAACCCTGATAGGGGCTGTTTTCGTTGTTTGCCGAGAAGAGATTAAGCGAAGCTATTCCTGCTCCGGTGGTTATGTTTTTGGTATTGATGGTATTGCCAATTGCCCATTGTGGCGAATCGGGACCGAAGACAACGAGGGTTTCGTTTGGGCCTATAGTAATTATTATATCGGCAAACTGCATTTGCACATTGCCGAGGTCGAGGCTTCTCCCAAGCTTTACCCGGTTGTTGCGTAGTAATTTCGTAACATAGCCTTCCTTCACAATAGTTATATCAAACAGCCCGGTTCCGAGTTTATTGTGGACGATGAGCCCTTCGGGAGATGAGATTTGAATAGGGTAGAGTTTGGTGCGGGTACGGGCCACTACCATTTTGTTTTCGATGCTCGCCGTGGCTGCATTCACCGAGGGTGATAATGGCCAATTCGCCGGCTGCCTTTTTATCTTCGGTTATGTCGGTGGCCATCCCCAACCTTGCAACGTACATTCCCGAGCCTGCAACGGACATTCCCAAGCCTGCAACGCACATTCCCAACTCTGCAATGAACATTCCCAAGCCTGCAACGAACATTCCCAACCCTGCAACGAACATTCCCGAGCCTGCAACGCACATTCCCGAGCCTGCAACGCACATTCCCGAGCCTGCAACGCACATTCCTTAGCTTGCAATGAACATTCCCGAGCCTGCAATATCAGCTGTGTCAGTATGCGACGGCGTTGCCAAGTCCCCCGATAATGCAAAACTAAATGACCCCTCCTAAAATAACTTGACACATTCTGATGTTAATTTAGAATTTTATTGTCAAGATTTATTGTTATTACTG
>CANJNG010000174.1 GCA_947475205.1 Bacteroidota bacterium | reverse complement strand
GTCTGTATTTTGCTGACCGCTGTCGGGTTTGGACTGACCGCTGTCAGTGTTTTGCTGACCGCCGTCGGGTTTGGACTGACCGCTGTCAGTATTTTGCTGACCGCTGTCGGCTTTGGACTGACCGCTGTCAGTATTTTGCTGACCGCTGTCGGGTTTGGATTGACCGCTGTCAGTATTTTGCTGACCGCTGTCGGGTTTGGATTGACCGCTGTCGGGTTTCGGTGCTTGGTTTAGTTGCCGGTATTGTCTATTTCACCGCCATCATTAGCCGAGGCTGCATCGTCTTGGCTTCCTGGTCGGCCCTGGCTTTCAAACCGCTCTTTCAGCCTGTTATACTTTTCCTGTGCACCGGGCATACCATTTCGGGCAGCCATAGCAAGCAGGTTATAGTACAGTAGGCATTTGAAATAGGCTTCGGCACCGGCCACATATTGGGTTGAACCCAATTTTGCAGCCAAATCTTCAGCCCGTCTCACCACAGGCTCGAGGCCACTATATACGCTCAAGTCGTTTTTTATCTCTGCCAAAGAAATGAAGGGAGGCAAAATACTTGCATCGCCTTCCATCTCGGCTATGCAGCTTTCTACAAAATTTTTGTTCGAAACATTAATGCCTTGCATCCTCTTTTTATCGTCGGCACTAAGGCCAAGTAAAAAAGGAAAGAGCTGTTCGGCTTGGTTAATAAAGCCTACGGCTGAAATGCCGTCGGCAGGAACAAAGGTTATGTCTATAAGATTATTTTGATTAGGAATTGTTGGCATTGTCAATTAATTTTTAAAATTTATATTATTCTGATAGTTTTGGAACACTGGGTTTGCACAGGGAATTATGCCTGCATTTGGGGGCCGAGCTTCGTGGTTTAGTATGGGTTTGAGGAATTTCATGATTGGGATTATTAATTTTTTAACAAATTTCTATTGCTTAATGGCCCTACCTTCTATAATTGTATTTGTTACTGCATCGTTATAGGTATAGCTTATAGCATTGCTGGTTCGGGTTCCACTAAAGTTGGAATAATACCCACTTTGACTCAAGAAGCCATATACCGCCACTAAAGCCACAGCCGTATTGGAAACAGACATAACAATCGTATCGGCAGCAGAAAATTTCAGAAAATAAACAGTGTTAGCATCCTTTTTTGAAACCGTAAAATTGTATTGGCTAAACAGTGGAGGGTCTCCAGGGTAGGTCATCGTATCCTTAGCCGACCAAATTCCCACATAGCTATCGGCAGGGTCCGCAGCGGGTGTGGGAGTGGGCGTTTCTTCCTTTTTGCAGGAAGCAATGGCAAGGCATAGAAACAGAAGTACGATAGGGTTGGGGAGGAAATTTTTCATTTAGGATATACGATTGGGATTATTTTGGCAATAGCTGTTATTCATCTTTTCCAAATACAGAAAACATAACTTTCATATTTCCAGACATATCACCTTCAAAATATTTACTTACATATTTTCCATCTGAATAATGTTCAAATTTATTTAGTGATGTAATAAATACTCCCACTTGGTCGTCTTTATCTTTAGCAAATACTTTTGTTACCACCGGCACCACTATTTTCAATACAGCAGACACAATAGCGGTTACGGGAGTTGCCGCCTCCGCCATGGAAGTGACAATATTGCCGACTTGGTCTATTGTTTCATCATTTAAAATATCCTTTACCAAAGCTGCATTTGTTCGCGTTTTTTGGTCATTCTCAATAGCATATATTGAAAGTGTAAATGTGTTTGGAATTTTTTCTGATACAAAGACATTTGTCCCCTGTTCGCCAAATCGGATAATTAAGTTATTTGGTACTTTATGAATTTCAGGAAACTCCATTTTGGCTTTTACATTTCGAGCTATACCTTGAATAATTTTTTTCTTTTCTTCAGGGTTTACAATTTCCTGAATGAGCCTATCTATTCCTGGCATTTCAAAGGTTCCATCATTCACAAAAACTATTAACTGAACCTCAGCCTTTCCTATCAACTCTCGTCTTTTATCGATTTTTATTTTATTTAATTTTACTAAAAACATTCCTTCTGGTTTTTAAATATCGCCTACTCTCTTCCCTTTTCAGCTTCCGGGTTTTTATCAATTATTGATTTATTTCTTCACAGGTTTAGGTTTCACAATCCAAATTTTAGCTTTACCCGTAACCCGTATATCAAGGTGGTTCCACGTTGTGGTAAATTCAATGTTCTCCATCGTGGTGAGGCCATGAGCCATAAACTGAGCCTCGTTAGCCAATATTTGCTCATAGATAAACTTAGGTTTTAGTCCGGGGATTTTTATGTCAATAGCCTTTCCCAATTTGTGTTGCGATTTAGCTGCCCCTGTTGTCGAACTAGCTTCACGATAGCCGCTTTCGTTGTATTGACCGCCGCTGGCCCAATTATTTATAATCATGGGTTTCCCGAAGAAAACCCGCACAAACTCGGCCAGTTCAATAAGTTTTGGGTCAATAAGGCTTAGGGCATCTGCCCCCATTCGTTCAAACACCTCGCGGGGTACAAACTCTTGTAGTGTAAAATGTGGTGAAACTTTCATTGTATATTGGTTTTAGGTTGTTACATTATTTGATATTGGAGTCATTATTTATTCGGTTCAGGTTTAGCTCCCGTATTCCTGAGGTTGGCCACTTTATTTATCATATCAAACCAAAACGGAGCACCCATGCTTATTGCAAGCACTGTGGCCGTCAAGCCAAAGAATTTCGAGAGAAAAAACCAAATCCACCCCCAGCCCTTTATATGCCTAAATTCATGTTTGTTCCACCCCAGCGGAATCGAACTTTGCAGATTGCTGGCCGATTCCTTAATTAGTTGGCTGTTCTCTTTCATAACCAAAATCAGCGTATCCATTTCAATAGCCTGATTGGTGGTATCGGCTAATTGAGCCTTTAAGGCCTCCATTTTAGCCTTCATTTCTTCATTTTGGGCTATGGCAGTGGCCTGAGAAGCTAATTTGGCACTTGCCGTAGGGTTATCGTAGAGGTATTTAGCTAGCGATATGCTGTCGGCATTGGCAACTAAAGTTATTACAATAGCCGTGGCCCAGGTAAACTTTCGGGCATAATCTTGCTTTAGATTACCGGTTAGCCGTTCCATAGAAGCATCATACCAGCTTTCAATCTTCTCCCTAAAAAGATCTATTTCCCCCTTCGTTTTAACCGAAATGGCAGCAAAGTTTGTTTTGGCTTCCGAGGCGTATAGCAGCAGCATACTTTGCATTTCTTTCGGAAGCATTTTGCTTGCCGCAATGTTTTTCTCCATGGTAGCCAAATCACTTACTAAGCTATTTGGGCTATTTGGGTCTTTCGTAATTTTATCGAGCAGAGCAGTAGTAAAGTTTTTAGCACCTATGTATGATGGCGATTTGTCCACCTTCGATAGCACCTTCACCGCCGTATGATTCATTATTAGTTTCGATAGCTCCGAGCCATTCTCGTCCAGCACCGATTTTAGCCATTTCTCCAGCACCTCGGCACGGGCTCGCGTATATTGCATTGCCATTTCAATAATTGCATTACTTATAATACTCAGCAAGAAGTATATGAAAATCATACCCAGCACCAGGTCGAGAATAGGAAAGCTTGTCATTGTATTTGTATTTTAAATCGTAAATCGTATATCGTAAATCCTATACATTATAAAACTTCAGCACCCCACTCACCAGCAAATCCCGTTCGCTCATCCGGCGGTAGGTCAAACCCTTTAGTTCCACCTTTACCCCGTTTATATCAGTGGCTTTGTTCCACAGCAGCATTTTATCGCCCGCTGTTTTAATGTCGCCTTTCAAAATAGCTGTTAATGTGCTCGATGTTTTAAAATTACCCATCCCAATATTGAAAGCCATAGCCACCAAAGCACCTATTTGATCTTCTTTAAGTGTTTTAGGCACTAAGGCCCTGACAGCAGATTCAAAGGCAGCCGTATCACGCAGCAGCAAGTCGTTAGCCTGGCGTTCATCAAAATTTGGGTACAGACTTTCGGCCTTCAATTTATTCTCAGCCCCTTTTAACTGCTTCTTCGTTACAGGATCGGTAACTGCATGTCCCCATCCTATTGTCCATATTCCCACCGGGTCAAGTTTAGGTTGAATGCCCAATTTCTTTAAATCCCCATCATGCAAACTTTCGTAATGCTTGATTAAATCAATTGCTTTTTGTGTTAGTGCCATGGTGCTTAATTTATAAGTATTGATTTACAAGTTCCAATTGATGCATCCCCATTCTCGCTCGGCATTCCGGGGTAGCCGGTGTTTAATTTGAGTGTTTCCATTTCTCTGTATTTAATTTGATGGGGCAAAAGTGAAACTTGCCCATAAAATAAAAAAGACACATTTTGCGAGTTCTTCCAGCTAAAATGGCACTCCTAAAATACCATATTTCTGTAAACTAGCCTTTTGAAGCAAAAAGTCTTCCCCCAAAAAATTTTTAAAAAACGTTACTTTTACTGCGATTATTCCATAAAATGTCAGTAGTAAACGAACTTCCCGAGCTTATCGCATCACTAACCTTACGCGAAAAAACCGAATTCCGAACCCTTCTACTTGGTAAAAATTTCAAGAATACCTCCTTGCATTCCATATTTGATTCATTGGTGCAAAACCAGGAACTAAAACCTGAAAAAAAAGACGAGAATAAACATTATAAAAGTAAAAGTGAGCTCAAAGACCTCCTCATAACTACTCTACTGAATAACTACGAACAACACGAAAACTTTGAAAAAGAACTCCACAAACGCCTCCGATTAGCCAAATATTTGATTAACCGAGACCAATTTGATTATGCCCGAAACATCCTCACTGCCGTTAAACTTAAAGCTGCCGAATACGACCTCCACCCTATAGTGTTTGAATGCCTTAATATCGAAAAATCATTACTCCGCCGCTTCATCAACAACTCCTTTCTCGATGAATTAAACCACAACATTGCCGACCTTAATCAACTTCTTCAAACCATCACAACTCAGACCCAAATTATAAACTGCCACGACCAATACGTTCTCCATAACACCTCCGACTTAATTGCTTCTCTGCCCTCAGTTGAAACCAATCCCGAACAATACACCTCCACTTCCCGCCGATTTTATTACGCTATCAAAGCCACTGTTGCCGAAAAAGAAAAGAACACAACTCTACAGCGAGATTACCGCAAACTCATTGTTGATTTATTAGAAGAAAAGCCCCTCTGGAAATCCATACATCCAAACACCTATATCACCGCAATGGCCAATTACGCCAATGCACTCTATAATTTAGGTGATTATGATGGAATAGACTCCGTTGTTCAAAATATCTACAAGTTTAAACCCGCCACCGAACTTCTCGAAGCATCCTCATTCCAGTTAGCCCGCTACCTCCAACTCCTTGCCCTCATGGGCCGAAGCCAATACAGTCAGGCATCGGCTCTCCAACAACAAACCGAAAAAGAACTTGATAAATACAACGGCAAACTCAACAAAACCTACGAACTTGCCATAAACATTAATCTTGCATTATCGCTCTGGATAAACCAAGAACCCTTAAAAGCTATAAAATGGGTTAAAAAAATTATTAGCCTCAGAAACTGCGAAGCCCGCCTCGATATTCAACGCTTTGCTTATCTGCTTTGGGCAATGCTTTTGGCTGATATTCAAAACGAATTAGAACTCTCTAAACTCGAAATTCTTGTTGTTAAAGATAGAGTCCCAATCCCAATCTCCGATTTCCAGACAAAAAGCATTGAACTTATCGTTAAATGGGCATTTGCAAACGAAAACCAAAAAGCAAAACTCCTCGCCGAAATCCTTACCCAAATTGAATCCCCAGTTCATCCCAAGCAATTAGGAAAGGATGAATTAAACATTTGGGTACAAAATAAACTCACCCAAACACCCCTCATCGAGCTTGCACAGTAGTGAGATTAGGGGATGTTGGAAATAGGTATTATGTAGGAAGTATTGAGTCTATTCTCGATTGGCTCTCGCATTTCAATCAGTTTAATTTTGCATCCTCTGTGTTGATTCACGCTTTGTTCTTTGTGGTTTCGGTTTTCTCTCCACACCAGTTTCAAAACATATAACTTTACCGCCCCCTACACCATCTCCATCTTGTTCTCCACCGAAGAAAACATACGCCTCATTTTCGGGCTTAAAATAAAACAGCTTCGTAGTGAGAAAGGCATTCAACAGACTGATTTGGCTAAGCTTACTGGTTTTTCTCTTTCCTATATTAATGAGATAGAAAAAGGAAAGAAATTTCCGAAACCCGATAAGATATTGATGATAGCCAAATCGCTTGGTGTAACGTATGACGATTTGGTTTCCCTGAAAATGGACAAAAACCTGATGCCCATTACTCAGATTTTGGAATCGCCTATTATGCGGGAGATTCCCTTAAATCTATTCGGGATTGATAAAGGTAAACTTATCGAACTCATTTCAAAAGCCCCGGCCAAAATCAATGCCTTTATCTCCACACTCATTGAAATTGCCCGGAATTATAATCTCACCCAAGAGCATTTTTACTTTGCAGCATTGCGTTCGTATCAGGAAATGCACGAGAACTATTTTGAAGAATTGGAACAGGAAGCCGAACGCTTTTCATTAGCTCATCCTGCAGTGGCTATCCGTCCCGTTCAATCCGAAACATTGAAACATATTTTGATTTCAGAATTTGGATACCGTATCGAGAGTTTGAAAATGGATAAAAATCCCGTGCTTACCAGTATCCGCTCAGTTTTTTTGCCCGAAAATAAAACGCTGCTTATCAACGAGCAACTGGCCGATACCCAAAAGGCGTTCATCTAC
>CANJNG010000173.1 GCA_947475205.1 Bacteroidota bacterium | reverse complement strand
CTCGACAAGCCTTTTGATGAACCAAAGTACGAACCTGTCCAAAATCCAATTCAGGGGGTTCTTTTTTGAAAATACCTTTTTCAATCCCTGTAGCCCAATCAAATCAACAAATGTTCCGAACTAGAAAATCTTTTAGGACACTATTGATTTCAAATCACATATTCAATACTTTCCGCATCATGTAATCCTCTACTGTATAGCCGTTTTCAAACGTAAATACCAAATCTTCCACTATTGAATAACCATTCTTTTCATAGAAATGGATAAAGCGATAGTTCTGACGATTTACATCCAAGTCAATGGCGGACAAACCATGTTCAGAAGCTCGTTTTTCGGTAAATCTTAACGCTGCTTCACCTATTTTATTTCCACGAAACTCTTTTAGAATGTATAGTTTGCTCAGTTTAAGAAAACCATTTTGTGGCTGAATTCCCAAATAGCCCGCCGTTTTCCCTTCCAAGTTTAACAAATAATATTCGTATCCTTCCTTTATTTGTTGTTCAATTACGGCGGCTGTTTGATACTTTTTAATAAAAAACAAGCAGTGGTCTAAGGCAAGGCAATATAGGGTGAATATACTTCGGGAATTATAACCCTTGCAATGCGTTCAATGGTTTGGTAATCGGAAAAAACCTGAGTTTGGATTATTTCCATTTCGGGTTTCGAGACAGAATATTTTTTAATTTTCTGCATCAAAAGAACTGCAATTGCTTGAGGGGCCTCCTGACAAGCTAATATGCAATATTCTTATTACGGAAGAATTCCCATTAAGCACTCTGCCAATAGTTCCGGTGCCCGATACAGGTTGAATATATGCCCCAATTGTTTGAGATGGGATGGTGAATTTCACTGTAGGATACGAGCCAATGTAGCTAATACTGGTAATTTTAGCTCCCAATCTATTGGAAGAATTGTTGTATTTTTCTATATAAAAATCATAAATACCAGTACCGAATGTGCTTTCTACTCCTACATCACATGATAGGGGGCATGAGTTATCATAAGTGTAATCGTAATAATGGCCATATAGCATACTTGGAAACGAAATAGGGGTACTTAATTTATATGAAACAGAATCGGATTGTTTGCCGTCTTTTGCGGTAACCTTTAGTTTAAATATTAAAGATTGCGAAGAATTTAGATTTTGTACGAATGGAAGTATATCTACAGAGGCTGTGTTTCTCTTTGTTTTGTCGGGCATTGTCCATTCGGTAACAAAGCCGCTTTTAGAACAACTACTACTTAGGAAAATAGATATATTATTGTTAATATAAGTATCTAAGTTTGCAAGGTTTACAAGGCTACTGGTGTCAATACAGGCCACAGGCTTATCAAACTTGGTGCAGGAATAAAATAGCGAGCTAAGCCCGGCAAGTGTAGTTGTTAGAAAGAATATAAATTTAGTTTTCATAATTAAAGATGTGTTTTAAAATAGTAGGAATCCTAATTTTATTCTAAAATCAAGACCAAATGAGCCGCTACCAGATTTTGTACTACTGGAACTGCTGCTATAAGGGTTATAAAGGCTACTGCGACCAACTGAGGTGAACGAAACTAAGTTTGACCCCCAATACGGTGCAATTAAATCAGTGTTGGCACGGCTGGCAGCAGTTCCACTAAGGTTAATTGCTGTGCCGGAAAAGCCAAATGTAAAATCGAGGGCAATGCGTTTGGCTATTATTGATTGCCGACCCATTCCAAAACCGTAAGTCATAACCGGAACTTTGGTTTCTACAAAATTAATTCCTCCTGCAGCAATTGCGTCCACATTATTATAATCATATAATGAATTCGTACCTGAAAATGTGCCACGCCCAAACCCATTTTGCCAATAGGCATAAAACCCGCGTGGGGCAGGGAGTATTCTGTTGAAATAAAATTTTATAGCATAATATACGGTTGATGTTTTTACATAAGCCAGCCTTTGGTTTCCGAGTATAGTGCTTTGACCTACGTTATTTGACACATAGCCTTGGTAGCCCAAGCTAAGCGATAGGTTTCTGAATAGGGCAAACTCGCCTTCTACATTCCGAACCGGAACATATTTTCCATCAAATATTGTGGTTTTCAGTATAAAGCGTTTTCCGGCAAAGCCACCGTATTGGGCTTTTGCTACAATGGTGCTGCCAAGTAGGAGCAGCATTGGTAAAATGTATTTCTTCATTGTATTATCTAATGTCTAAAATCTAATTTCTATTATCTTCAATCTATCTACTTTTATTCATCATCAGCACGCTATCATAAATAAAATGCGACAGAGTAGATTGATTTAGTTTACCCGATTTGCCCGCTATGCTTTGGTAAATTATTTCCCCTTTGTTTACATCGAACACATAGTTTATAACTACTGATTTGCCTGAACTAGTAAATGCTCCAATAAAGCCAAAATAGGGCGTGCCATATTTTTTGCTGAGGTTGCTCCACTCGGGCGATATTTTTACGGGAACTACAAATACCTGCTTGGATATGCTTTTGCCAAAATCGCTACGGGCTGTGTTGAGCGGGTTATTTTGCATTTGAATATTAAGCAAAAGCTCGTTGCGAAGTGGCAGTAAACTCTGAAATACATCGGAAGAAATATCAGTGGTGGGGTCGATGTTAATTATTTCTAATCGATTTGATTTTTTACCGGCTAAAGCTTTTAGTTCTTTTTGCAAATAGCGTTGAAATTTGTCGCTTTCAGTTGGATTTATGCGTTCAAAGCCATTGTCTTTGTAAGCCACTACTTGTGGAGCGATATACATAATTTTGTCAATATTTTTACGCTTTTCGGCAAAGCCTTCCGTGCGGCTAATAGCCACAAAGCCATTACAGGAGGTTAATAATACTGAGCAGTTAATGCTGAATAAAATAAATGCCGCCCATTTAGTATTAAGGTTTTTCATCGGTGAATTTATGTTTATGTTGCGGGCTTTATTATTTCAATTTTTCTTCAATAAATGTGGCGTAATTGCTACTGGGGAATTTTGCGGCAAACTGCCTGTAAAATACTCCGGCGGCTTCTTTGCCTAAATATGCTTCGGTGGCCATGGCTAATTGCAGTAGATATTCTTCGTTGGTTTTTAGTTTATCTTCCTGCAACTTAATATAACCATACATGAGCTTTTTGTATTCGCTTATGTCTGGTTTTTTGAGCAGGAGGTTAAGCATTGCGAAGTTTTTGGTGGGAATATGCACCGATTTTTCTATTGCTTTATCCAACAAATCTTGTTCGCGAAGGTGGCTTAGCCAGTAGAGGCTACGCATAAGGCAAAGGTTTACGAATTTGTTGTCGGGATAGTCTTTAAGCAAACGAATGGCCTCGTAGGCTGAGCGAACATAGTTGCCCGTTTTGAGGCAGTTATTCATTAATTCAAACTTTGCGGTGGTTTTAATTTTCAAAAATTCGCCTTCGTTTTTCTTGCCCGCAAACTTATAGCTTGTGCTTTTTAATATTTCCTTTAAGGCAAGTACTCTTTTTTCTATTTCGGGGTGTGTAAGGTATATATCTTCTACCAAGCCCAGCAGCGTGGCGTTATCGTCGTTATTGCGTTCGCCTTTTAGCCACGATTTTATTTTCTTTTTTGATATTTCGGCTGTATCTACTTTAAAGTATTCGTTTGTAAATAGCTTTTCGAGGTTAAAAGTTGTTTCGTTAGTATCGGTAAATTCGAGAAGTTCGAGTGAGCGACCCATTTCGGAAGCATCGTAATCAGAACCAGTCATAATAGATAATCCAACGGCATCGGCTTCAAACTCGTTGTCGCGGCTAAACGACAGGTTGCGGAACACGTTACCATCAGGGTTGTAAACGTTTTCTTCTTCCTTTTTTATTTTTTCAATCTTTTTGCGGTTGTTTAAAACGTGTTGCTTCTTTATATGTGCCACTTCGTGAGCCAAAACGCCTGCTAACTGGCTTTCGTTTTCGAGGGCGGCCAATAAGCCGATGTTGAGGAAAATGGTACCTTCGGGCAGAGAGATAGCATTTACTGACGAATAACGGGTAACATATACTTTTACCTTACCACGCAAACCGGGTTCAGAGGCTAAGGTTTTGTCGAGCACGCTGTTTACATACTGCGATACTGCATCGTTGAAATATACAAAGCCGTTGATGAGCATTTCGTTTCGCTCTTTGCCAATTTCTTTTTCGAGGGTAGCAATTTTCTTGCTTTCGAAGCCCATTTCTTTTGCGGTTTTTGAAAAACCAGCACTATTTGGCGACTTTAGCAAGGAGGCAGTTACAGCTCCTTCGATGGTTATAGGTTTGTAGTCGTCTTTAAAATTTTGGGCAATGCTTGAGGCTGCTATACCACAAAGAAAGAGTGCTGCCCAGCTTTTTTTTTGCATTAGAATTGAGATATTTGGCTGCAAAACTAATAATACATTGATACTATTTTAAAACAAGTCAAATTATGTGTGTATAATAGATTTACATATTCAATAAGTAGGGCTAATTGCCCTTCGGTGGTTAACTCATGGGACTGATTTTGATGATTGACCGCCTTTCTATACCGCTCATTAATTCAACCAGTTATCTGTGTCATCTATGTGCCATTGCGTTCAAAATTCTGTAGGTATCAATATCCAACATACATTTGTCCATCAATGAAAATATTCCCAACCCTTCTCTTTTTCCTTTGCACTGCTAACATATCTTAGGCTCAAACCCAAGTTTACGATTCCACACTTGCAATATCGTTAGGAGCTGACGACTATGGTATGAAAATGTATGTATTGGTCATCCTGAAAACAGGGAGCAAGAGAACAGAAGATAAAGCCCTATTGGATAGTTTGTTTGCAGGGCATTTCAGCAACATGAAGCGTTTGGTTGAGGAGAAAAAACTCACCGTAGCCGGACCGCTTGAGAATAATGAAAAAAAATATCGCGGTATTTTTATTCTCGACGTACCCACTGTGGAAGAAGCCCAAAAAATTATAGCAACCGACCCGGCAGTGAAAGCAAAGATATTCGACATCGAATTATATCCTTGTTATGGATCGGCTGCACTGCCCCTGTATTTGAAAGATGCAGACCGGGTAAGAAAGAAGCAAATGTAATTGCTTTTAATAGACTTTATTTCATTAGTGTACTGTCTTAATCAAGACATTTTCAATTTTTTATGAATAGATTATTGCATATATTGAACAGTCTTTAAAGCAATCCAGTACCCTGTCCAGAATGGTGCCTTATGGAACTTTGTCAGTGAGCAGGTTACTGTTGTCGACAAATGTATTTTATTAACTATTGAAATAAGCAATAGCATCCCAATTTTAGATACAGTCAGCCATGAGCCTCAAGAAGAGTAAGAAAAATAAATTTTCGATTTTGGTTATTTAGAAAATATTTCAAACCTTTGCCTAACAAAATAAACTAAAACCATGAAAAAACTTTACTCAGCATGCTTGTCGTTTGGCTTGGCGGCATTCACATTTCAAGCCTTTTCTCAATCCAATATGGTATTGCATATTAATGGAGAGGAACCCACCCCCACGGCAGATATAACCGGCACCCACAACGTTACTGTTACTGGGAATGTTACAGCCGTAAACGGCGAAATCATCATGCCAACGGGCGACGACTATTTAGGCATTAGTCAGTTTGTAGCGGGTTTCGACATCACCGGCCCTTGGACAGCTTCATTTAGGTGCTACCTTACCAATAATCTAGATAGCGTTTATTTTATTGATTGGAGAAGCAACAACAGCACTGGCCACATGCATATTGCATACAAACATTACAAAGGAGTGTATTTCAGCGATAGGGCTATTAATGGAATTGAAGGCCAGCTTATAGCCGATAGCCTTATTATAGCCCCAAACACTTGGGTTGAAATAAAAGTTACCCATCAAAACAACCACTTTACCATTTACCGCGACAATGTAATTACGAAAGAAGCTGATTATTTAGGCACGCTTTCGCCAACTTCTACCACCACATTTGGCTATAGTTAGGATTTTCGCTACCCCCGGGCAGAAGTACGGATGGATGATATAAAGGTGTGGGGCGACGTTGCCACAGGTTTGCAAGAAAAGACCGCTTTGTCAATGGGCGTATTCCCAAATCCGGTTGAAGATGTAATTTCACTGTCGAACATTAACACGTTATCTACCATTCAGTTTTATGATGCAATGGGTAAACAGGTGCTATCGGTAACCAATCCAAAGGAGGCTACGCTTGATGTAAGCAATCTGAAAGCCGGAGTGTATTTTATTTCAACTTCCGACCAAAACGGGAAACATGCCTCAGCCAAGATTTTGAAGAAATAAAAACCAATAAAACACCAGTAAAAGGCCGGGGATTTATTCTCCGGCTTTTTTTTTTCTCCAGAAGCTAAATTATGGGATAACAAATATGTTTAAGACTTGACCCTAAAGCAATTTGGCTGTATTCCAATACTCGTCCATTTGGGCTAAGGTCATTTCAGTTAGTTCCTTTCCATCGGCTTTGGACTGCGATTCGAGGTAATTAAAGCGTTTGATGAATTTTTTGTTGGTGCGTTCGAGTGCACTTTCGGGGTCGATGCCATAAAAGCGTGCATAATTTATTACTGAAAAAAGGACATCGCCCAATTCGTCCTCCAGTTTGTCTTTTGGACTGCCGGCCTTAATTTCAGTTTGCAGTTCGCCCAGTTCTTCTTGCACTTTTTCCCATACTTGTTCGCTATGTTCCCAGTCGAAACCAACAGCACGGGCTTTTTCTTGAATTCGAGTGGCTTTTACCATAGCGGGTAAAGATTTGGGAACACCTGCTAAAATGGATTTATTGCCTTCTTTAAGTTTTAATTTTTCCCAGTTTTCTTTCACTTGTTCCTCAGTTTCCACTTTCACATCTCCATAAATGTGTGGATGGCGATGAATGAGTTTTTCGCAGATACCAGAAATTACGTCGGCCATATCAAACTTGCCCTTCTCG
>CANJNG010000172.1 GCA_947475205.1 Bacteroidota bacterium | reverse complement strand
TTGGGGGAGTAGGTACTCAAACAATCACTTATACTTATCAGGATTCGAACGGCTGCGAAGGCACAAGTTCGTCTGATATAAATGTAATTGATATTGCAAGTTCGGTTAATTTAGGGAGCGATACGGTTATATGTAATGGATTAGCAGTTACCTTGGATGCAACAGGTAACTTTAGCAGCTATTTGTGGAACGATGTGGCCGCAACCACCACTCCGCAGTTAACAGTAACTCAACCCGGAATTTACGAAGTGGCAGCAACCGATACCAATGGCTGTATCAATACTGACCAAATTGCTGTTACAGCAGGTGATTTGCTGCAACCCACCATTACTGGAAATGGAACTGGAAATATCTTTTGCGAAGGAGATACCTTAATACTAGATGCAGGTGTTTACAGCTCTTATGTTTGGAATACAACAGAAACTACTCAAACCATAACTGTAACCAGTGGAGGCGATTATTCAGTATTTGCTACTGACGCCGCAGGATGTTCGGGCTATAGTTCTGTCGTAAGTGTTTATGTATTTACTGCTCCAAACCCTGTTGTTACTTCAAGTGGTCCAACTTCTTTCTGCCCCGGCGGTCAAGTGCAATTATGCGGCCCAACCGGGTTTGTTCAATATCAATGGACAGACGGAAGCACTACCCCCTGCGTAAGCTATAACAATGCCGGACAAACCGAGCTAACAGTAGTGGATGCAAACGGCTGTTCGGCCACTTCACCAACTATACCTTATGATGTGTATGCACTATCTACCCCGGTAATAACCGTTAGTGGGCCTACAGAATTTTGCCTTGGCGGCAGTGTAATTTTGGATGTAGGTTCAGGATGGGCTTCTATTTTATGGTCTAGTGGAAATACTACACCCTCTGTTACTGTTACCCAAACCGGCAGCTATAGTGTAATTGTGATGGACCAAAACGGGTGCATTGACAGTTCACTTATTGCATCACCAATTGCTGTAACTGTAACAACGGCCCACCCCTCAGTAACTATTACCGGGACAACTATAGCTGTTACGACACCTTATGTAAGTTATCAATGGCATGAATGGCTTTACGATACTCAAGATTCTATATTAGCTGGAGCAACTTCACAATCATACACGGCTAAGGGTAATGGCTGCTTTTTTGTAGAAGTGGTTGATGCAGGTGGATGTCCAGGCGTTTCGGATACATTCTGCATAAGAAATGTTGGTTTTGAAGAAGCTGCATTTGCCGAAAATGTGCGTATTTTCCCAAATCCAGTGAGTGATTTTGTTGATGTTTCTTTCAATAATCTTTCTGCATCGCCTGTTTCGGTTTACATAACCGATTTATCTGGCCGTCTGGTTAGAAATTTGGCTAATGACGAAAAAGGAAAAGAAGTGAAATTGCATTTAAGTATCGACAACATTAGCGGAGGAACGTATTTGCTTTGGATTGAAAGTGGCAAACAACGCATTGCTGAGAAGATAATCAAACGATAGGTTTTTATAGGTTTTCTATAAATCCCCGTTCGAGGTATCGAACGGGGATTTTTTTCATACGATAGCCAAATAGGAATGGATGGAATAAGGCCAAACGCTTAATTTAATAGTATTGAGCATTGCCGTTCTTCAACGACCCAACAGGTAATTCGTATTTTTTGTTTAAAACGGAAATTTGTACTACAGCCCAATTACCTTTGTCCATCATTAAAATTGAAAATGTCAGCTTTAACAATAAAAAAAGTAGCCTCTGCTCCTAAGTCGGGCAACCTATTTATCCTCTTTGATAACCAACCTGATTTGAGTTCCTTCGGGCTTACCGATGCCGAATCAAAATATATCTCCAAGAAGTTATCTGAAAAAGAAACCACATCGGTAAGTATCAATCAATACACCCGTTTTTTGTTCTTCAATAAGTTCGATGCCACTACCGAAGCGTATAAACTCTACGAAAAAGCTCGTCGCAGTGGTGCCGATGTGGGAGCAAAACTCAATGCAGCGGAAGGCGAAAAAGTAACCATCATTGACCAATCTTCTATCGCCGGCTTAGCAGTTTCCGCAGCCGAAGGAATGGCTTTAGGTAATTATCAGTTTGCTTACCATATCAACAAAAAGAAAGGGTTTAAACGTAATACTTTAAAAGAAGTAAACGTTTTTAGCCCAAACCTAAGCCCTGCCGATGCCGAAAATGTTCAACATTTAGTGGATGCTACCCTAAAAGCTCGCGATTTGGTTAATGAACCCGTGAATTTTCTAAACGCCGTAAAACTATCGAAAGAGATAGTAAAAATGGGTAAAGATGCAGGCTTTAAAACTGAGATTTTAGATAAAAAGAAAATCCAAAGCCTCAAAATGGGTGGCTTGCTTTCTGTTAATTTAGGAAGTATTGACCCGCCAACATTCAGCGTTTTGGAATATAAACCCAAAGGGGCAGTAAACAAAAAGCCTATAGTTTTAGTAGGAAAAGGAGTGGTTTACGATACTGGCGGATTAAGCCTGAAACCCACTGCCGGAATGGATACTATGAAATGTGACATGGGTGGTGCTGCTGCAGTGGCTGCTACTTTTTATGCAGTGGCTAAAGCCGGGCTAAAAGTACATATTGTTGGACTCATCCCCGCTACCGATAATCGCCCCGATGGTAATGCTTACACTCCCGGCGATATTATCACCATTTCTGATGGCACAACCGTAGAAGTATTAAACACCGATGCCGAAGGCCGTTTGATTTTGGCCGACGCTTTAGTGTATGCCAAACAGTATAAACCCGAATTGGTTATTGATTTGGCCACGCTTACCGGAGCTGCTGCTACTGCAATTGGCAAGTATGGTATAGTGATGATGGGAACAGCCGATGAAACTAAGAAAGCGGCACTAAAAACCAGCGGTAACAACGCTTATGAACGCTTAGCCGAATTTCCGTTTTGGGATGAATATGCCGATTTGCTCAAAAGTGAAATAGCCGACCTTAAAAACATAGGTGGACCAATTGGCGGAGCTATAACTGCCGGAAAATTCCTCGAACACTTTACAGATTATCCATACATTCACCTTGATATTGCCGGCCCTGCTTTCATTGATTCAAAAGACGGCTACCTCACCAAGGGCGGCACAGGGTCGGGTGTAAGATTATTGTTTGATTTCCTCGCTAATTACAAGTAATGAGTATTGAGATGTGAGTAATGAGATGCTACGCACGGCACTCATTACTCCATCCTATACTCATTACACACTACTCCCTACTCTCTACTCATTACTCTAAATGGAAACAATAAAACTCGGTATTTCGCTTGGCGATATAAACGGTATCGGAATTGAAACTATCGTTAAAACATTTCTCGATAAAGAAATGCTTGAATTCTGCACCCCCATAGCCTACGGGAGTACGCGTGTTACATCTTATCACCGTAAGGTTTTAGGTATTAACGACTGGTCATTTAATGGGATAAAACGTGCCGAAGAAGCTAATCCCAAATTAGCTAATATGGTTCAACTATGGGACGAAGAAGTGCCAATTGCTTTGGGGCAATCTACCCCCGAAGCCGGGAAATATGCTTTAAGTTCGCTCACAGCTGCCGTTGAAGATTTGAAACAAGGCAAGATAGATGTGCTGGTTACTGCTCCTATTAATAAGAACAATATTCAAGGCCCAGATTTTAATTTCCCCGGCCACACCGAATATTTGGCTAATGCCTTTGCCACCAAAGATTATATGATGCTTTTGGTGAGCGATAACCTTAGGGTGGGCTTAGTTACCGGACATGTTCCTTTGGCTAATGTAGCCCGGGAAATTACCCAGGAAAAAATTAATGCTCGTCTTCGGGTAATGAATCAAAGCCTTATAAAAGACTTCGGCATTCGCAAACCACGCATTGCTGTGTTGGGTTTAAATCCACACTCGGGCGATAACGGCACAATAGGTAAAGAAGAATCCGAAATAATTATTCCGGCCATAAACCGTGCTTACAGCGAACAGATTTTAGCTTTCGGCCCCTATTCATCCGATGGATTCTTCGGTTCGGGACAATATACTCAGTTTGATGGTGTTTTGGCTATGTATCACGATCAGGGGCTAACTCCCTTCAAGGCTATATCGTTTGACCAAGGTGTGAATTACACAGCCGGGCTACCCATCGTCCGTACCTCGCCCGACCACGGCACAGCCTACGACATTGCCGGTAAAAATGTAGCCTCCGAACATTCATTTCGTCAGGCAGTATTTTTAGCCATTGATATTTATCGTCAACGAAATCATCATGACGAAATAAATGCTAATCCTTTAAAAATATCGAAGCAAAAGCGGGAATATGAACGGTAATTGAAAGGAAGGGTATATCCTTAATTTTTGATTTCCACCAGAAACAGTTTCTTTGAATAATTTCGCCCCATGAAAAACATAGTGTTATTGGGGGCGGGGCGTTCATCAGTTTATTTGATTGATTACTTTTTGGAAAATGCCGCCAAAGAGGGTTGGACACTTACCATAGCAGATATTACAATCCTCGGAGCTTTAGAGAAATTAGCCGGGAGGCCGCACGGCAAGGCCATCGAATTAGATGTAACTAATCCCGAAGCTCTGCAATCAGCCATTGCCAAGGCAGACATAGTGGTATCGCTTCTGCCGCCTGCATTGCATTATTTAGCCGCCGAAATATGTGTCGAGCTAAATAAAAATATGGTAACGGCTTCCTATCTATCGCCGGAAATTAATGCATTGGATGCTATTGCAAAAAGCAAAGGTTTGATTTTGCTTAACGAGTGTGGCTTAGACCCCGGCATCGACCACTTGAGTGCGATGCAGATGATACATAAAATAAAGGCCGAAGGCGGACATTTGCACACCTTCAAATCTTACTGCGGTGGATTAGTAGCACCTGAAAATAATGACAATAGGTTTGGTTACAAGTTTTCGTGGAATCCTCGAAATGTAATATTGGCAGGGCAAGCCACGGCATCCTATTTATTGAATGGCGAAAAGAAATTCATTCCCTATAACCGCATTTTTTCAGAAACAGAAACTATAGCCATCCCAAATGGAGAAACCTTTGGAGCTTATGCCAATCGCGATAGTTTGAGCTATATCGACACCTACTCTATTTCGGATGTAAAAACTATGTTGCGAGGTACACTTCGCTACCCTAACTACTGCCGATTATGGAATTTCTTTGTTCGTGCAGGACTAACGGATACAGGTTTTCAGCTCAACACCGATGGCTTAACCTATAAAGCTATGATGGAAGCGTTCCGTCCCAAGAACGGAGTGTTTTTTAGTGAACTTTCTGTGGAGCAAAACCGACAAATAGAACAAGAAATTGCCGAAACAGGCCTGTTTTCAGACGAACTAATGCCCTTAAAAAAAGCAAGTCCGGCTGATATATTACAAGAATTGCTTGAACGAAAATGGAAACTTCAAGCCCAAGATAAAGACCGGGTGGTAATGCAGCATATTTTTGGATATACGCTTAATGGCCGGGAAAAACAAATAAAATCTACGATGGATATCACCGGGCAAAATGCTATTCATACGGCAATGGCTCAAACGGTGGGTTTGCCATTGGCTGTGGCTACAAAGCTTATTTTACAAGGAAAAATAAAGCAAAGAGGGGCTGTAGTACCTGTTGATGAAGAGTTTTACACTCCTATCCTTTCCGAGTTAGCCGATTTGGGAATTGTATTTACCGAAACGGAGTAGTTCGTTTGGATCCAACACGGAATTTGGTGTCCATGTTAGACAATTCCTGTTTAAATTTTGAATTCAAACATCTACCCTCACTGCTATAAATAAAAAAGGCCAAATTGCCTTTTCGACAATTTGACCTTTCCGTAATCGATTTTACTAAAAATCCTAGTACTTTTCCTTTTGGAAACCCCAACTCCGCAATTCACCTTTATAAGTATCTGGATAATTGCCTTTAATAATAAAAATTAAAGAATTGAGAATAGTCTTTAATTCTTTCATCATTACATTTTTTGAACCCACGCCCGACGAAGTTGTGCCATCAATACTTCCGGCAGATGTCAGCAAGGTTTCGTAGTTTGCTTTAAAGGTTCCCCAAAAACTAGCACCATAAGTTTGTGTCATAAATCCTGCGGCGGTGCATGCGTCTACCATCAATTGCAGAGCAACTTTGCGGCTCTGACGATCTACTGGTAATTTATATGCCGATCCTACTTTCTCTATTCCAAATTCGGGATAATGCGACACCGCAGTATCATCATCATCATCATATTTGGCTCCAATATATTTTTTCACTTTCCCTACGGCTTTGTTGGCCAACTTGTCAGCAATTTGCAGCTCGCTTGTAACAGGGCTGCGTGACCACTTGTTTTGAAGCAAATTTTGAATTTTTGTTTGAAAGTCTACTGCTTTAATTTTAGCGTTTGGCTGGGTGATGTAAAGCAGGGTTAAAGCCGGAACCGTTGCCCAGTAGTTTATTACATTTACCCCTACCTCGGCTAAATCTACCTGCGATGCAGGAACATTGCCTTTTGATGATTTTTTTGTTAATCCTGCATTGATGGGACCAGTGTTTCCACCAGCTTGCGATGAATTTTGATTAGTTTCCATTGTTTAGATATTAAAATTTAATGCAATTGTACGTTTTAATTTGGATTATAAAAACAGCAAAGCCACATTTAATTAACAATTTATTAACCGAATTTGAAACAGACTTATTAATGGCATAAGTATTCAATTAGGATGGCTAATTTCTCGATATTAAAAAACTAGTGCTTATAAAAAGTTTTTATGGCTCATTCTAATTAGGATGTGTACTTATAGAAAGTTTTTAAGGCACAACCTAATTAGGATGTGTGCTTATAGAAAGTTTTTAAGGCACAACCTAATTAGGATGGGTGCCTATAGAAAGATTTTAAGGCACAACCTAATTAGGATTGGTGCTAATTGGAAAATTCCAAGGCAAATCCTAATTAAATTGTGTACTTGAAATTCTATTTAGTATTTGAAAAAATTATAGGTAAGCATAAAAAAAGCGAAGCTTAGCAGCTTCGCTTTTTTGAGATAATCGGGTTTCTTTACCGCTGCACCACCACCTTTGCAGCATTACCCGAAGTTGTTCTTAGAGTATATAATCCATTTTCCAAATTGCTGAGGTCTATTTGGTTTCTTTGGGGTTTGCCATGCCAAACTACTCTTCCCATAACATCAT
>CANJNG010000171.1 GCA_947475205.1 Bacteroidota bacterium | reverse complement strand
GGAACGGTAGAGAATTTTCGGTGATTGATACCGGAGGATATGCTTTAGGAAGCGATGATATATTTGAAGAAGAAATCCGCAAGCAGGTGACTTTGGCGGTTGAAGAATCCAATCTGATTTTGTTTGTGGTGGACGTTGGCGATGGGCTTACGGATGTGGATAACACCATTGCCCGCTTGCTTAATCGGTCTAAGAAACCGATAATTTTAGTGGTAAACAAGGTGGACAATCCGGCCAGAGCTAACGATGCTGTAGAGTTTTACTCCTTAGGATTTGGTGAATATTTCAGCATTGCATCGGCTAGCGGAAGCGGCACAGGCGAAATGATGGACGAATTGGTAAGGCTTTTGCCACCTACCGAAGAAGAAAACCTGGGCGATATTCCGAAGATTACCATTGTAGGCCGGCCGAATGTGGGTAAATCCTCTTTGGCTAATGCTTTGATTGGTGAAGAACGAACAATAGTTACCCCAATAGCCGGAACAACCCGCGATAGTATCCACACCCGATATCAAAAGTTTGGCTTCGATTTTATGTTGGTTGACACTGCCGGTATTCGTAAGAAAGCCAAGGTTCAGGAAGATTTGGAGTTCTTTTCGGTGATGCGTTCGGTTAGGGCTATTGAAGAATGCGATGTAAGTATGCTGGTGTTGGATGCCAAAGACGGTATTGAAGCACAGGATTTAAGTATCTTTAGTTTGATAGAAAAGAACCACCGTGGTGTGGTGATATTGGTGAATAAGTGGGATACGATGGAAGACAAAGACCACAAAACCACTTTGGAGTTTGAAGAACTTATACGGGAACGTATTGCTCCGTTTAAAGATGTTCCGATTGTGTTTACTTCGGCTCTTACCAAACAGCGGATTCATAAAGCCTTGGAAACAGCCATGCAGGTGTATGAAAACCGTAACCGTAGAATCCCTACATCGAAGCTCAACGATTTTATGCTGCCTATAATTGAGAACCATGCCCCTCCGGCTACCAAAGGGAAATATGTGAAAATAAAATTCGTAACGCAGTTACCGATGCACTATCCGGCTTTTGCGTTTTACTGTAACCTGCCCCAATATGTGGGGGAATCGTATAAACGCTTTTTAGAGAATAAAATCAGAGCGGAATACGATTTTGCGGGTGTGCCGATTTCTATATTTATGCGGAAGAAATAAATGCTTTGGAACGCAAATGACGCTAATTGAACAAATAATCACAAATTTTGAATACAATGAAACCTATAATTATCAGAATTATTCGCCTTCATTAGCCTGATTTGTGTCATTAGCGTTCCTTTGATATTTGACTAAATAACGATGAAAGTTTTAATGGTATGCCTTGGAAACATCTGCCGTTCGCCGGTGGCAGAGGGGATTTTACGCCACAAAGCACAAGTCCACGGGCTTGATATTGAAGTGGACAGTGTAGGAACAGGAAATTGGCACGTTGGCCAAGCCCCAGATATTCGTTCGCAAAAAGTAGCGAAAAGCAATGGAATTGATATTTCATCGCTTCGAGGTCGGCACGTTTCTAAAGCCGATTTCAGCAACTTCGATTTAATATTAGCGATGGATAACGCTAACTATAAAGATTTACTGAAACTTGCTTCTACGCCTGCCGAACAAGCCAAGGTGAAACTTATCCTCGATTACGCCTACCCCAATCAGCAACTTGATGTTCCCGACCCGTATTTCGGCTCTGAAAGTGGTTTTGACAGTATGTTTGTTCTGTTAGATGAGGCGATTGAGAAACTGGTTGAGGAGTTGAAAGGGTAGGGTAGGGGGTAGAATGTTGTTTAGTCTATTGAAAACTAACCATGGGCAAACCAGCAAGATTATACACCTTGGCGATAGATTCCCTCTTGAAGCCTATAAAGATTTACTTCAGAAAAACTACTTTTGGCTTTATTTCTTTTAAACTTCTGATTTATTGAAATTGCATTCTTGCTTTCTGCGTTTTCTTATTCTTTGTCTATTTTTTCTAAGCAAATTTTGTGTTTTTGGCCAGCAGAGTGCCGATAAAAGAGAGGACTGTTTAAGTTTGGCCTCCTCGCTAACTCCAAAATTCCCACCAGAATATTATGCAGAGCAGGGGGTGAAGTATTTCAAAACCATGCAATCGGATGTGTCGGTGAAGGTGCAACCAAACTATTCCGATTTGGTAATTAGGTGGGAGTGGCCACCTTGGTTGCTACTAACAGGATTTAAAAAAAGCGGATTGATTGTTACTGATATTATGCTAAAACTTAATCCCACTCAATACGATTTAATGGATTGCAGGGGGTTTGAAACTCAACCTTTTTGCCGATGCCATGTGGTGTTTAATTACAGTGGAACAACCTGCCCTATTTATGAAGAATTTACGTTTAATAATCAAGGTGAGATAACCTTTATAGAAGCATGGAGTGATTTCGAAAGTTTGTTACCCATGAACTCGGGGTCGGACAAAATTTGGGATGAAAATGAATACTGGGGGCAAAAAGAAGTAAACCGATTGTCGGCTAAGGTGCCGGGTTTAGGAAATGCTAAAGGCCAAATAGATTTGTATTCAGATTGTATGAACCAAGCAGCTTCTGTTGATAAAGATATTGCAGAATTGCAACTTAGGGCTAAGGATGCAAATGGGTATTGGATAAAGGAACTTTATAGAAATGGTAAAAATGCAGCACGAGGTTGCGAGCCACCAAAAGGAGATATGTATCCATACTTTAAATGAAGTTTATAGAGTCGTTGAATTTTAGTATGTTTCGTAAATAGGGGATTCATTAACCTATTCGTAATTTAAGACTATTCCAGCCAAAAATATAGCCCCAGAATTATAACCATCACAGCCACGCTGGTTAGGCCATACAGTATGGCGTTAAACAAGGACGGAATGGGATTGACGAGGGTTAAAATGCAACTGATAAAACCCAGCAGAGCCCCAACTGCCGTTAATATTAGACCATTTGATTGGCGGCGTTTGCTTTTGGCCTTTTTAAACTCAACCAGAAAAAAATCAATTTCCATGGCTTGAGTATTTTGATTCTTTAACTCGGCTTCAATTTTTGATTCATCAAAATCATGAAGCAGCCAATGCCGGATTCGTGCTTGTGCAGTAGCGTTAAGGGTACTCATCAGCTATCTATATTGGGTTATGTTACATTTTGATACAAAGTTATACCATAATTTATTGAGAATTAATCTGAATAAGAGGGGGCATCTATCGGTGATACCGATGCCCCTTTAGGGCAACCTTCATGGATTATTAATAAATCCAAATACTTAGAATAGCGGTCGCATACTTCGAGCAACAGGAATCCCAAACCATCGGCCTATTTTAACTTAGACTATTTAGGGCAATGAAAGTCCTGTATTTACGTGGCTTTAACAAATTCTTAACCCAAACGCAAGTTACTAACAAGGTGAAGTATTATTTTTTTTGATTTCAAATTAAACCTTGTGTTCACTTCCTAGCTCATAGTGAAAATAAAAATTAATAAATAATGAAAACTATTGCAAAAACTTTCTTGTTGGTAGCGGCTTTAAGCTCTGCCTTCACTTCTTGTAAAAAAGAAACCACCGACACTGATAACGACACCAACACGGCTCAAGACAATTCTTTGTCGGAAAGCACGTATGATGACGCCAATGACATTTCTGATTTAGCTGCGAAGGGATCGTTGTTGCTAAAATTGGAAGAAGGAGGAAATGATTTACTATCCACCTGTGCAATGGTTACCTACGATACTGTATCATCATTTAAAACTACTACAATTAATTTCGGAACAACAAATTGCATGTGCTTGGACGGCAAAAACCGTCGTGGGAAAATTATTGTTACCCACACCGGGCATTACAAAGACCCCGGAACCGTTATCACCATTTCCTTTGATGGGTATTATGTAAATGACAACCATGTGGAGGGCAGCAGAACTGTAACCAACAACGGTTTGAATGCTGACAATAACATTTCATTTAGTGTGGTGGTGAACGGAACAATAACCAAAGCAGATGGCACAGTAATTACCTGGACAAGCACCCGCACTCGTGAGTGGATTACGGGCTACGAAACTGCTACCAAAAGCGATGATCAATATAGGGTAACGGGTACCGCTAGTGGAACGCGTGCCAATGGAGCTTCTTTTACCGCCGAAACCGTTACTCCGCTTATTCGGAAAGTTGAATGCCATCAGTTTGTAAGTGGTACCGTAAAAATTATGGTTACCGGCAAACGTACCCGCACTATTGATTTCGGAAATGGCGATTGTGATGATACTGCTACAGTGAGCATTGAAGGTATTACCGCTACAAAAACGATAACTCTTCATTAATCTTTAAAGCATTTTAGCAAAAAGCCGGGTACATAGTATATGTATCCGGCTTTTTTTATTCTTTCCCGTTCAGCAATAGCTTACTAAGGGTTAGGGTGGCCCGCCAATGATCTTCGGCGTTCCCGCTGCTCCCGGGACAAAAATCTTCATGTTGCCCTCGGTGGCTGAGGAGTTCCAGTTCTTGGTTCGGCCAAAAATCCTTGGGTTTATATATTAGTTCTGTTTCGCCGGCAGGGTCGTCTAGGCAAGAGCCAAATCCTATGGGCCACAGGTTGATAAGCCGCTTGTTGAATTCCGTTTTGGTTTCCGAGTCGCAGGGGCTGTGTGGATCTATGAGGTGGCCGAAGGTTTTGTCGACCCCGTCGGCCTCCCAGCCTCTAATTTGGATGCGGAAATAGCGGTCGGCAGGAACAAAGAAGTTTGCTGTTTTTTTAAAACTCCATAAGGGAAGGACAGTTTTACCCAAACCGCCATTTATGACTTCTTTGGCCTTCACCAATTCGTTCAAAAAGTAATATTGTCCACCCACTTCCCAAAACATCCTCAATTCTGCTCGAGTGCCCGGCCATTCTCTGAAAAGTTGGAAGATTAGTTTATCTAAAGAAATGGAAACGCTATAAATCGGGTAATCCTCCGGCACCCCTTTCCCTTCGTCCCAATAGAGAAAAACGGACTGGGCCAGGAGAGATTCATTGCTTTCGGATGCCGATTTCCAGGGAACGGTAATTTTTACTTTCCCCGCTTTTTCGTCCACCACTTCGATTCCTACTTCAGCTTGAAATGTATTTTCCGGGTGTGGTTTTATGGCAAACCGTAAGCGGCTTAGGGGCGATGGTCTGGGCAGGGTGTTCTTTAATTCAACGATGTAATCCTTAGAAGCCATGTTGGTATGCTTTACGTAGGACTCTTGCCTGGGCCAATTGTTTTGCAGTGCTCCGCCCTCGCTATTGGCAAATAAGTCAACTCGGGTGGCAAATTTTGTATCAACCGTGTCGGGTAAATTACGCTGAACGGCCATAAAGCGAATGGGGTGAATCTCAGTTTCGGCCGGAGGGTGGCCGCGGTCCCAAATCCAAAGGCCTTCGACGTGAACCCAATCTCCAATGCTTGGCCATTGCCAAATAGCTTCGGCTCGCTTGTGGCCTTTGGTGGAGAACCCACAACTTTCGCCTCGGTTGTTTGGCTCCGAACATGGATTTCCGTTGTTCCCGGCCCCTAGTCCCGACTCCCATTCCACATCCATTTCGTGGCGATAAACGGTGTCGAGACTTGTTACTCCATTTTTAACCGTTTTCTCTACATAGCGAGAAAGCATATAGCGGTAATTTGAATCAGGATGAATTTTGAAACAGAAATCGTGGGTGTAATGCGAAAACGGGAAATCGTTTCCGCTGATATGGGGCCCTCTATATTCTCCCCGCTCTTCGTGGTCTTTTTCATGTTCTTCCTCCTTATCAATAATGGGTGCCACTCTGCCTTCTAGCACCGAAACACTATCGTAACCTGCAACGGGAGTCCAACCCGGGAATATGAGGCCGATGTCGTTGACCTGCTTCATCCAGAGCACCCGCATGGTGTCCAAACATGGTGAAAACCGTCTATCGCCTTCTTCAGCAAAGTGTAGGTCTTCGGGATAGCGATGGCCAGGGGTTTGAGAAAATGCACCCTTGGGTAGTGTTAGCAATATTCCAAAAAGGACTACATAGAAAAAGCTAGTTTTCAAGCGAAGGTTGATTCCGGCAAAAGTACACTCGCCCGAAAGAAGTATTTGCTAAAAATAAAAACTTAGCTTGAATATATTCTGCTATCTGGCATAGACCGATTTCTCAATCGAATTCTTTACAACCGACCAAAGGGAGCTCACCCATAGGTAAACTTTCTATGTACCCATTAATATTTCGTCCCTACGGGACTTTTAAGAATCAAGGTGATATGTCTCTCTACCAATATAACATCCCTATAGGGATTTTAAAGCCCCATCGGGCAATGTCATTAAGTTAAGAGTTTTTCGTCATTGCGAAGGGGTATTCCCCTGAAGCAATCTCTACCTAAATGCAGGTAGAGATTGCTTCGGAGTACCTCGCAATGACGCCCCTTTTCTCTGATATTTTCCTTAACTTAATGACATTGCCCATCGGGGCGAGATATTGGTAGAAAATAATGACAACAGGTAATTCTAAAGTCCCTTTTGGGACGATATATTGGTTTTTATATCAATACAATAAGGAATCGATATTTCTCAAAAGATGGGGGTACACTGGAGGTTGCAACCGCAGCGTAGCAAGCCTCTTAGAACGGTGCAATCGCTCGGCTACAAAAATTAACTAATTCGCTAGACGAAAACCCTCTTCGATGCCTAATAGAAAATTAAAACAAATCGAAATTCAAATTAAGAACAAGACACTTTAACTAAAACGGCAAAGCCCTCTCATCTAAATAAATTAAATGAAAACAAAAAAGATGAAACGGCAAAGCCCTCTTAGTTTCATATTTAAAACAAAACACTTTAACTAAAACCGACCAACGGGAGCTCACCCTCAGGTAACCACAGCGAAGCAAGTTCTTAGATTCAAATAAAAAACAAATAACTTTTCTAAAACCGACCACAGGGAGTTCTCCCTTAGGTAAATGAGGGGAGCAAACCCCAGCAGGAAAATGGGTATAGAATTTACTTCTATATTTTTTTCAATAGCTATTTAAAACCAGAAATATTCAATTACATTTGCCGGGTCAGACTTATTTTCTGGGGAGCAAATGATTTATGCGAACAATTTTTCAAGTCTAAAGAGGAAGAATTTGACATCTGTTACACCTCTTAGATTCGCTCTAAAATGTTTTATTTTGGAGTTAAAGGACTCGGCGTTTGCGTTAGTGG
>CANJNG010000170.1 GCA_947475205.1 Bacteroidota bacterium | reverse complement strand
GCAGTGCTTTTGTTGGTTTCATGAGTTTTTGTTTCGCAACTCAATTCTACTTGAAACCCGCTTTAGCACTGCTCCTTTTTCTGAAACTTAGTAACGCTATCCCGTTTATAACAATAAATTCTTACCCTTAGCCTGACGGCTATGGGGGCGTACCCTTGCGGTCGCCCGGACGTACACTATAAAATAAACAATCAACCACAATGGCAAAAATATTAGTAATAGACGATGAGCGGGCTATCCGCAACAGCCTGAAGGATATACTTTCGTATGAAAAGCACACTGTGGACGATGCTCCCGATGGTTTGGCAGGTCTTGAGATGATTAAGAACACCCGCTACGATCTCGTGCTTTCGGATATAAAAATGCCGGGCCTCGATGGTTTGGAACTTTTGGTGAAGTTGGAAGAAATAGACCCAATGCCCACTGTAGTGATGATTTCGGGACACGGAAACATCGAAACAGCCGTGGAATCTATCAAGAAAGGAGCGTTTGATTTTATTCCCAAACCGCTCGATTTAAACCGATTATTGGTAACCGTTCGCAATGCTTTAGACAAAGGCCAATTGGTTTCGGAAACCAAAAGTTTAAAGAAGAGAGTAGGAGGGAAGTACAAAATGATTGGGGATAGTCCAGCCATTGAGTTGGTAAAAGGGATGATTGAAAAGGTAGCCCCCACCGATGCACGGGTATTGATTTTAGGCCCCAACGGAAGCGGAAAAGAACTCGTGGCCCGCGAACTTCACGAAAAGAGTCAGCGAGCAGCCGGTCCTTTTGTGGAAGTAAACTGTGCCGCCATTCCGTCCGAGCTTATCGAAAGCGAACTCTTTGGACACGAAAAGGGTGCATTTACATCGGCCATTAAACAAAAGAAGGGCAATTTTGAGCAAGCCGAAGACGGAACTTTGTTTTTAGATGAAATTGGTGATATGTCGCTATCGGCACAGGCTAAGGTGCTTCGAGCCTTGCAGGAAAATAAAATCATGCGGGTTGGGGGCGAAAAAGATATTTCGGTGAATGTGAGGGTTATTGCAGCCACCAACAAAAACTTGCAAACCGAAATTGAAAAAGGTAATTTCCGCGAAGACCTTTACCATAGGCTTAGCGTAATTGTAATAAAAGTACCCTCGCTCAACGATAGAAGAACCGATATTTCCCTCCTCATAAAAGCCTTTGCCGATACAATTTGCAAGGATTACGGCATAGCTGTAAAAACATTCGATGTTAAGGCTGTTGATGCTCTTCAAGCCCGCAACTGGACAGGTAATATCCGCGAACTACGTAACGTGGTAGAACGCCTGATAATATTGGGTGGAAATACCGTTTCGGTAAGCGATGTAGAGAACTTTTGCTGAGTAAGCTTATGATTTGAAACGGTATTAATGTTGGTGAACTTGTATTTGCTATAATTTAATTCCAGTTTCATCTTTTGGGGTTTAGTTATTTAACATATTAACCTCAATACATTTATAGTGGCTGTGTTGATTCAGTGAATGCAGAAAGGGAAAGATATTTCCTTACATTTGCTCCAACCAAATTGTTCATACCGCCCAATGAAATTAAAAAACCTTCTCTTGATATGGATGTTTTTGCTTTCAGGCTATGCCTTTGCACAGCAGCAAAAATTGGCTTTGAGCAATATTAACCATGCTACGCTAAATACCCTTGTAACGCCATACGACAATCCGGCTTTTACGGGTTTGCACGGTGCTCATAATGTACAGATAAGCTATGCAGCTTCCTATTTGTTTAAACAGGGTAATGAATCATTCCCCATGCAACCAAAGCATTTTGCTACGTTGCTTTACGATGTGGGGTTTGGGAAAAGAAAGCAGCACGGTTTGGGGCTAATACTAAACTACGATAGGCAGGATGCCATCTCTAAATCAGAAGTTTATGTGAACTATACCCGCCGCATAAAGCTTGCCGACAAAATATTTATTGCCCCGGGCATTGCAGTTGGCTTTAATCAAATACGAATGGATTTCAGTAAATTAACCTTCGGTGATATGATTGACCCTCGCTATGGATATTTATTTGAAACAAAAGAACAATGGTTTGGCCCTACTCGAAGTTTTCCAGATTTTAAGGTAGGAGCAGCTTTTGGGTGCTATGGATTACTGGCCGGGTTTTCGGCAAACCATATTACTCAGCCAAGGTCTGGATTTATTTCTACAGCAAAGATGCCGATGGTCTTGCACACCTTTCTTCAATATAACTTCAAATTGCATAAGCACTGGAACGTATTGCCTGCCTTGGTGCTTGAAAGCCGAAACGATGGAATGGCTGCCTTGTATGTTAGTCCGGCATTGCAAGCCACCTGGAAAAGTAAACTGATTGCAGGATTTAACTGGAAAAACACATCAGCACTTGAAATACAAATAGGCTACCAGCCCATTCCGCAGTTTCGGGTTATGGCCTTTGTGGCATTGCCCACCAAGGAAGCCGTTTATGAGCAGGGAAGGATAAATCAATTGGGTGGTTCGATGCGGTATTTATCGGTTGATGGGCCACAAGACCCTATGGGATTAAATCTAAAGAAAAACTAATCAGCAGCCAATGAAATACATTCTTCCTTTTTTTCTCCTTGCTGCATTGCTTGTTGGTTCATGTCGAAAAGCCGAACATGAGTATTCTCAAATTGATACCTTTAACGACACGGTTCTCTTGACAATAACTGCTGATTCTAACCTGAATCAGGCTTGCTTTTACCCCCACAAATGGGTGAAGGTGCAAATGGATATTCCGGGTTTTAAGTATTGGGGCGAAAACCCTTCGGATACTATTCGAGAGAAGGTTTTTGAAGAGGAAAATTATACTGGCGAAAAGTTTACCGAAACAGTAATCGATTCCTTAGGCAATGTGAATACCGCGGTAAATTATTTGGAAATTGAGAAATGTACACCAACAGTATATATTCCCAATGCATTTGTTCCAACTTATGATTTGAGCAATGGCAATTGGGCTCCAATTACCAATAACATAACCGAAATATACTTTTCGGTAATGGACGAATACAATACAGTGATATTTGAATCGAAATCAACCGACAACAAATGGAATGGCAATTACCGAAACGGAACCCAAGCTCCGCAGGGAGTGTATTATTACTATGTTCGGTATTCAACTCTTACGGAAACCAATGTGATTCGTACCGGAAGATTGTATATGACGAGGTAGGGGGCTGTTAATCTTCGCCTAAAGTAATAAAAGCTTCAATTACTTAGCCACCCGCCTCATATTTATCGGAATGCTTCCATCGATTATGACTCCAAACATAATTACTTGGATTTCGGCGAATAGCGGATTCAATAAACTTTACATAAGCCTCCGTAATTTCTCCAACCTTGGTGTTTTTGGGGTCTTCAAATGCTAAAGTGAATCTGTTGAAGATTTTGCCTCTTTCGGGATTAAATACCTCTAAGAAAACTACGGGATAACCCGTTTCGCGGGCAAAGGTTTCCAGCCCCATTTGAAAAGGAGTTTTTCTATCAAAGAAATCAAACCACATACAGCTTTTAAGATTGCTGGGGTTTTGGTCGGCCATAAATATATTCATGGTAGGCTTGTCGCTTTTGAGTTTCCGCAAACCATCTAATTTATCATACACCGAAATAAGCCTTGTGCCATACTTTTCCCTAATTCCGTTCAGGATTTTATTCATGGCTTTATCGGTAAGCGGTTTGTAAAATATCTGCACCTGATAGCCCGATTCCATTCCCAATGGCCAGTTACCCCACTCCCAGTTAAACTGATGACTAAGGGCTAAAACGATATTCTGATTTTCAGAAAACAGCTTGTCCACTGGAGCGGGGTGATAATCAAAATGTGGCTTTAGCTCTTCGTAAGTCATTTTTTCGAGCTTAAGCGTTTCCAAAATTGTATCGCACAGTTTACGGTAATATTCTTCCGTAATGGCTTCTATTTCGGCTTTGCTTTTATCGGGAAAAGCAATAGTGATATTATTAAAAACGACCCTAATACGGTATTTGAATACCTTGTAAATAAGGAAGAACATAAAGTCGGAAAGCCTGTAAATATTCTTTAGCGACAGGCTTGCGATTGCATTAACAAGTCCCTTTTTTAAATAATATCCCATTTGCATTGCATTAATTTGTTCAGCTATTTCCCAAGCTTTTTCATGTCTTTTTTCTTTTTCGAAATCTGGGTAAGGTAATTGTTACCGGTTATCACTTGTGCAGTTAACGCTCCGGCAATTAAAGCCCCGCCTATTCCAACCGAAACTATATCCTGCCCCGTTAAATAGAAGTTCTTTATGGCTGTGGCCGGACGCAGATTCTTCATTCTAAAGCGTTCAGGAGTATGGTCCAGACCATAAATCTCCCCAAATTTATAGTTAGCAAACAGCTTAGTGGATAGCGGAGTGGACAGTTCATAAAATGAAATCTTCCCTTCCAGTTGCGGCACTGCCTTGTAAAGATACTTTAGCATCCGCTGGCTAAACTTTTCTTTCAGAGCTTCATATTCTTCGCCCCGATGTTTCCAGCGGTCGTTTTCCCATTCCTTAAACCAGTCATATTTGGCTACGCTGATAATCTCAACGGTGCTTTTATTGGGATGCTTTTCCTTCCAGTGAGGGTCTTTGCTGGAAGGAAAGGAGATATACATCACCGGAAATTCGGCATTCATATCTTTTCCAAATGCCTCGATGGTAGCATCGTGGTCGGCGGTGGGATAAATCCAGAAGTTGCCGTTGCCGTTGAGATAGGGCGTAATATCTTCATCAATTCCAATATATAAACTTAGGTGCGATGGAGAATTGGGTACTTGGCCGGGGATACCCACCGCCGCTCCATATTGCTTTGGCAGCAGTTCGGTGTAGGTAATGTAGGCTCCGGCATTGCTGATAATATGCTTGGCTTTTAGGATTCGGCCATCTTCCATCTCCACCCCTGTGGCGGTGCCGTTTTTAATCACTACTTGCTTCACACGGGCTCCCACTAGGGTTTCTCCGCCGCCTTTTTCAATGATGGGCAAAATACTGTTCGAAATGGACTGGCTGCCTCCCACTGGGTAAGCCCCTCCGCCTAAATAGTGCTTCACCACCATAGCATGAATGGCAAAACTGCTTTTGGAGGGTGGGCAACCGTAATCACCAAACTGGGCTGTCAGCACCCCGATTAGTTCTTTGTTTTTGGTGAGCGATTGCAACACTTCGAGGGTGGTGCGGTCGCTATATTGATGAAACCAATATCCCATCAAATTCCCGATAAGTTTGGAAACCCAAGCCGGGAATGTTTTTTCCATAAAGAAAAGCAAAGCGGCATTGGCGGCTTTGAAAATCAAATTAAAATACTCGTCGATGGCGGCCTCTTCGCCGGGGAATTCTTGTTTCAGATAAGCCTTCAGGTTGTTCACCCCTTTCGGGAAATTGAACTGGCGACCGGCAATAATTACCTTGTCATACACATCGCTCATTTCGTGCCAATGCAATGAACCGTCGCTAATTTCGTCGAAAAGCAATTTCAGGAAACTATTGCTTTTGTTCACCTCACCTATATAGTGCAGGCCCACATCCCATTCCCAATCGCCACGCTTAAAAGTGTGGGTAAAACCGCCGGGAGTGTAATGCTGCTCCAGTAGCAACACTTTATAGCCCTTTTGCGAAAGCAAACTTCCGGCTGCCATGCCCCCGATGCCGCTGCCGATGATTATTGCATCGTAGATGCCTTCCGGCTTGTAGCGTTTATACGATTTTGGTTTAAACATCTTAACTGAAATGTGAAAACCAAAAGTAGAATTAAATTTAAGCCTGTAAATACTCTAAATTCAATTTAAGAAAAATTGTACCCACTACCCACTACCCACTACTCAATACTCACATCCCAATACTCCCTTTCAGCGTTTCCGCTTTCAGCATCATTTCGTCCCATTCTTTTTCGGGGTCTGAATTGATGGTGATTGCTCCGCCGGTGGCAAAATAGAGGCTCTTTTTACTGGTATCGTAAAAAATGGTTCTTATTAAAACATTGAAGTCGAAATCCCCATCGGGTTTCGCATAGCCAAAGCTACCCGAATATGTTCCACGCCGGAAAGTTTCAAACTCATTAATTAATTCCATGGCCCTTATTTTGGGGGCACCCGTCATGGAACCCATTGGGAAAGTGGCATCAAAAATTTGGTTTAACGAATAGTTTTTGTTCAACTGTCCGGTAACTTTCGACACCATTTGATTTACGTTTTTAAAGGAATAAACCTTGCAGAGTTCATCCACGGCTACTGTTCCCGGAATGCAGATTCGGGAAAGGTCATTTCGGGTTAAATCCACAATCATAATGTTCTCGGCTCGCTCCTTTTCGTTGGTTTGAAGTGCTGAAATAGCTAACAAATTCGATACTCCATCCTTTTCTCGCCGGGCCGTGCCTTTCATAGGTTCAATCGTAAGGTTGTTTCCTCGCTTTTTCATGAACCGTTCAGGACTCGCCGAAATCACCAATCTATCACCAATTCGTGCAAAAACCGAATACGGTGCCTGCGATAATTCATTCAGTTTCTCAAAAACTAAAGCAGGATTTATCACAACATTTTCAGCACTATGTTTCACACAAAAATTCAATTCATAGATATTTCCCAAACGAATGTGTTGCTTTATTTGTGTTACCTTTTCAATGAATTCCTCTTTTGAAGTTTCGCAAACTAAATTGATAGAAGAAGATTGGATTTCACGGTTTGCACCAACAGAATTTGCATTCAAATACGCTGAAGCAATCTCCAAATCATGAAATAGTTCATCGGGGCTAAAAAAGCAGGAATTAAACCTTGCCGGAATAGTTTGGGCATACTCCACCCAGCCAAAATGCCAAGCATCTTTAACTAAATCAAGTGAAGTAATCTTCTCATTTTCGTTAGAACCAAGAGCAAGCAGAAACTCGTTTTCTACTTTGCAGGTGTGTCCTGTGGGGTTTGAACGCAGCAGGGCGAAATCTAAATGGGAAGATGCCAGCTGGTGGAGAAGCGAAGTCAATTTTATTGGATAATTCGCAAAGAACGCAATTTTGACCAATTGAATTTGTCAATAAATACAATTTGGAGCAGAACCTTCCATCTTCCATCCCAACCGTCCGTCCGGCTATCCGTTACAAGTCCGCCCCCCGCACAAAACCCTCCCACTTCGGGCTTTCCACTGCTATCCGGGCTATGCCCGAAAGGACAGCATTTCAAACGTTCGGTTGCTAACGACGCAGTCCTCTTGGGTGCCTTTATAAACAAAACACTTACCCAAAATACCCATCCGGCGGCAGGTATTTACTCTCCCCCTTCCAAAGGGGGAGCTGGAGGGGGTTTCAAAACAAAATTCCATTTT
>CANJNG010000169.1 GCA_947475205.1 Bacteroidota bacterium | reverse complement strand
GCTCCGTGTTGAGCAGTCATTGCTCCGTGTTGAGCAGTCATTGCTCCGTGCTGAGCAGTCATTGCTCCCCTTCGCTTTTCCCTCGGAAAGGGGGTTGGGGGGATAGGCCGTATTTTCCTACTTTCGCCCCCTTCATATTCCGATGACTCCAAAACAATTAGGATTTCACTTCCCGGCCGAATGGGAAAAACACCGTGCAACATGGCTTAGCTGGCCACATAAAGAGGCGTCGTGGCCGGGAAAGATTAACAGCATTTATCCCCGCTATGCCGAGTTTGTAAAACTGCTTGCCGAAGGTGAACGGGTGTGCATCAACGTAAATAATAGCCAGATGCAGGTGGAGGCTACGCATTGGTTGAAAAAGGCAATGGTGAATATGAGTCAGGTGGACTTTTTTCATAATCCTACTAACGATGCCTGGTGCAGAGATCACGGGCCGGCATTTTTGGTGAACCGAAAAGAGAACAAAAAAGCCATTGTGGATTGGGGCTACAATGCCTGGGGAGATAAATATCCGCCCTATGATTTAGATGATGTGATCCCTACTCGGATTTCAAAATCGTTGAATCTGCCTGTTTTTAATCCCAACATAGTGATGGAAGGTGGTTCTGTGGAATTTAACGGCAAAGGAACGCTTCTGACCACGAGGGCATGTTTGCTCAATCCCAATAGAAATCCCCATTTAACCCAAACCGATATTGAACGCTACCTCAGCGAATATTATGGTGTGAATCATATTTTGTGGTTGGGCGATGGTATTGAAGGCGATGATACCGATGGGCATATTGATGACCTAACACGGTTTGTGAATTCAGATACCGTGGTAACGGTTGTAGAAGAAGATAAAGCAGATACCAATTACGAAATCTTGCAGGAAAACCTCCGGGAATTGGCCACTCTTCGCTTGGAAACCGGAAAGCAAATGAACATTGTAGAGCTACCGATGCCGCCTTCCGTCGTATATGAAGACCAACGTTTGCCTGCATCGTATGCTAATTTCTATATTGCTAATAAGTATGTTGTAGTACCCACGTTTCGCAATACCTACACTGACGAAAAAGCCCTTAATATCTTAGAGCCGCTTTTTCCAGAAAAACAAGTTGTTGGCATTGATTCTACTGATATTATTTGGGGACTGGGTAGTTTTCATTGCTTGTCGCAACAGGAGCCGGAGTAATGTTTTGATTTAAGAAGTGGTAAAATGTCGGGTTTACACCATCAGAAACCCCTTAATTATTACTCCATCTTCTCCATTACCTTTGCCACTTATTCCAACGATTGAAATTATTTCTTGGCATTCTTGCTTACGCCCGTAAATATTTACGCTACGCCCTGCTTAATGTAGGATTTAATATCCTCTCTATTCTTTTCAGCCTTTTTTCCTTGGGAATGGTTATACCATTTCTGAGTTTGCTTTTCGGTACACAAAAACTGGTAACCGAAAAGCCCGATTTTGCTCTTTCTGCCGATGCCATCGAAAACTGGTTTTCGTATATAATGATGCAGTTTGTGGCCAATGCCGATGGAGTAATTTACAACGAAGGCCGCTCGAAAGGACTAATGGTGATTGTAACATTCATCATTATCACCTTCTTCCTTAAAAACATTACCCGCTATTTGGCTCAGTATTTCATAGCCCCGCTACGAAACGGAATTGTACACGATTTGCGTGAACGGATTTACAAAAAAATCCTTGTTCTACCACTTTCCTACTACTCCGACGAACGCAAAGGCGACATTATGGCCCGTATCAGCGGCGACGTCCAAGAGGTAGAATGGGCCATACTTAACTCACTTGAAGTGGTTTTCCGTGAACCTTTTTCGATAATTGTTTTTTTGGGAAGTCTGTTTATCCTTAGCCCGCAACTTACTCTCTTTGCTTTGATTTTATTGCCCGTTTCGGGGTTGATAATTGGACAAATAGCCAAAAGCTTGCGTAAGAACTCGGTGGAACTGCAAGATGCCACCGGACAAATGATGGTGATGTCGGAAGAAACATTGGCTGGCATTCAGGTAATTAAGGCCTTCGATGCCGGAAATATCTTCTTCCAAAAATTCAGAGAACTCAATTACTTTTTGCGGAAACTCAACAATCAAATTATCCGAAAACGCGACTTAGCCTCACCCATGAGCGAATTTCTGGGATCGGTGGTGATGGCAGCCCTTATTTGGTTTGGCGGTAAAATGGTTTTAGATTCGGCTAACGGACTTTCAGCCGCTACATTCATTGCCTATATCGCCATATTCTCCCAAATAATTGCACCTGCAAAAGCCTTTTCATCAGCCACTTATTATATACAAAAAGGAATTGCTTCAGCCGAACGCATCAATGGCATTTTGGATGCCGAAGAAAGCATTACCGACCGCCCGGATGCAATAGCTATAAGTGGCTTTGAGCATGAAATTGTTTTTAAAAATGTCGGATTTTCATATAGTCAAACGGAGGTATTAAAGGGCATTTCATTTAGTATTAAGAAAGGCGAAACTGTGGCTTTGGTTGGCCCATCGGGAGCGGGGAAATCAAGTGTTACCAATCTGCTGTGTCGATTCTACGACCTTAGTTCGGGTGCATTAACTATTGATGGAAACGAAATCAGTCATCTGCGGCAGGCCAGTTTGTGCAAACTCATTTCTTTAGTTCCGCAGCATAGTATTTTGTTTAACGACACTATTTTCAACAATATTTCTTTAGGGAAACCCGATGCTACGCAAGCCGAAGTGGAAAAAGCCGCCGAAATTGCCAATGCAGCCGAGTTCATTGAAACGCTTCCCAATAAATATCACACCAATATTGGCGATAATGGCAATAAACTTTCGGGTGGACAGCGACAGCGGATCTGCATTGCTAGGGCTATTTTAAATAATCCTCCCATTTTGGTTTTGGATGAAGCCACTTCATCGCTTGATACTGAAAGCGAACGCTTGGTGCAAGATGCCTTGAATAAAATGCTCAGCGGACGAACGGCTTTGATTATTGCTCACCGGTTATCTACCGTTCAACATGCCGACCGGATTATTGTGTTAAACGAAGGTGTAATTGCCGAAGAAGGTAACCACACTCAACTGATGCAACAAAACGGAATCTACAGGAAGATGATAGAAATGCAGGGGCTATTGTAAAATTCTCATATCACTTTTCATAAAAGTGCATTTCCTTTATGTAATCCCAAACGCCTGGAGGCAAAAAGTGGCGAATATCCTTTTTAGACTTTATAGCACTGCGGATAAATGTGGATGAAATCTCCATAAGTGGAGCGTCAATCAATTTTATGTTGGACAATTCTAACAGTTTGTGGCCTACGAAACCCGGGCGTGGATAAACGATTAAGCTATAGTTATCCAAAATTCGTTGGTAATCTTTCCATTTATGGAAGGTTTCTAAATTATCGGAACCAATCACCAGCGTGAAACTAAAACCGGGATGTAGCTGCTCCAAATGTTTCAGCGTATCAAAGGTGTAAGACGGAATTGGTAAATCAAATTCAATCTTCGAGGGCTTAATTTTCTTGTATTCGCCAATGGCAATTTTAACCAATTGCAAGCGGTGAAGATTTGCCAGCATCGACTGCTTTACCTTTAATGGATTTTGCGGCGACACCACCATCCACACCTCATCCACCAATTCAAATTCGGCTATGTAATTGGCAATAGCCAAATGCCCTATATGCACCGGATTAAACGACCCAAAGTAGAGTGCTATGCTTTTACCCGCTTTAGCTTTTGCCATCAAAGATTTTTAAGGCTCAAAATTAGGGTAAAATCAATAGAGCGTTTGTCCCATACTTTATTGCTTTATATTTGAAACTTTCCATATATCCACATACTTTTGCGGCAAGCAAAACGATTAAAACCGCTATAACTCAAAATGAACAGATTTAAACGTAACGTTACCACTCTTGGAGAATTTATCATCGAACGTCAGGCCGATTTCCCTTGGGCTAAAGGCGAACTTTCCAGATTGCTGTTAGATATTGCTATTGCTGCCAAAATCGTAAATCGGGAAGTAAATAAAGCCGGCTTGGCCGATATTTTGGGAGGAGCCGAAAATGTGAATGTGCAAGGCGAAGACCAAATGAAATTGGATGTTTTTGCTAATGAACAGTTCATTGCGGCCTTAAATTCCACAGGGGAGTGCTGTGCCATTGCATCGGAAGAGAACGAAGATATGCTTGAATTTGCCGGGCCGGTTGCCACTCAGGGAAAATATGTGGTGGCGTTCGACCCCTTGGACGGTTCATCGAATATTGATGTGAATGTGTCTATCGGAACTATTTTTTCTATTTACCGGAAACGTTCTATTGGCAATGCCACACTCGAAGATTTTTTGCAACCCGGCACCGAGCAGGTTGCTGCAGGATACGTTATTTACGGTTCCAGCACAATGTTGGTTTACACCACCGGACACGGTGTCAATGGCTTTACGCTCGACCCTTCTATCGGAGAGTTTTGCCTCAGCCATCCCGACATGAAGATTCCGAAGACAGGTGGCATTTATTCCCTCAACCAAGGAAATTATAATGCTTTTCCGCAAGGCGTGAAGGAATACATAAAATACTGTCAGGATAAAGACAAGGCCACCAACCGCCCCTATTCGCTTCGGTATATCGGTTCTTTAGTGGCCGATTTTCATCGGAATATGATAAAAGGCGGCATCTTTATTTATCCGCCTACCGAAAAGTCGCCCAATGGAAAGCTGCGGTTACTTTATGAGTGCAACCCGTTGGCCATGATTATTGAACAGGCCGGAGGAAAGGCCACCACGGGAACGCAACGTATTGTGGAAGTAAAACCCACTTCACTTCATCAACGTGTACCTTTATTTATTGGTTCGGAAGATATGGTGAACCAAGCCGAACAAATGATGTTGGAATTTAATTCGGAGAAGTCGAGTGTAACTGAATAATATTCCCCCAAAATGCCCCACTTTATTGCTCCATCTGTACTTTCTGCCGATTTTGCCAATCTGCAACGCGATTCCGAAATGCTTAATTCCAGTGAAGCCGATTGGTTTCATGTGGATGTGATGGATGGCGTTTTTGTGCCGAACATTTCGTTTGGATTTCCGGTAATAAATGCCATTAAACGCCATGCCACAAAGCCCCTCGATGTGCATTTAATGGTTATGCAACCCGAACGCTATTTGCAGGATTTTAAAGATGCAGGTGCCGATGGACTTACTGTGCATTTGGAAGCCTCTACTCACCTGCACCGCACTGTGCAAAACATTCGTAGCCTGGGGATGAAACCCGGAGTGGCTATTAACCCGCATACGGGCGTTTCGTTGCTCGAAGACATAATTGCCGATGTGGATTTAGTTTGCGTAATGAGCGTAAACCCCGGCTTTGGCGGGCAAAAATTCATTGAAAATACATACAGAAAAGTATCGCAATTGAAAGAACTTATTCTGAAAAATAATAGCAAAGCACTTATTGAAATTGATGGCGGTGTGGATTTGACTAATTATAAGAAATTAATTGCTGTCGGTGCCGATGTTTTGGTTGCCGGAAACACGGTGTTTGCTGCTCCCAATCCGGTAGAGATGATTAAGACTTTGAAGCTGGGGTAAGGATTTTATCCTTGGTTTATTTCTTCTTTTGAAAAACCCCACCCACTCCCGCCGAGATAAGCGAGAGGATAAGTCCGGCGAAAAACATACCGAAAACGGCTGAGGTGGCTTGATTGAACGGCTGCCAAAAGTGAACGTAGAAGTCCACATTCTTTTTAAACTCTTCTGGTGTTTTAGCTGCTTTGCGAATCTCGGCTTCGTGTTTCATTATAAAGTGTCCACCAAACTCGGGATTTATAAACGCAAAATAACTATAAGCGAAAATGGCTAACAGCAGTGCGGTAATTAACGATGCTCCAATGAGCGGTTTAAGGCGTTGCTCATAGGTGGGAAGATATTCAAATCGGGTTTGATAAGCGGCTGCAAAAATTGGGACTAAAGCCACTATGCCAAGTTCCATTTGGTTGGCAAACATGAGCCGTTGCTCATCAAATTTATCGGAATAAAACAAAAACAGCTTTAAGCCAATTCCTAATGCTGCGGCAGCAATTCCAATAAGTATTTGGGGCTTCAAGCTAATGAAGAGTATGAAAAGAGATATTTAGCTTTCCTTAAATAGGGAACTAAATCCGAATACGGTTGAGTTTAGTTCTTTGAAATGCGTTGTAGTTTCAGTTCAGGAACATTCTTTTCAGCAATGTAAAAAGAGCCGAAAAGAATTGCGGAATAGAATAAATCGCTGGCAAAAGAATTTGCAAAAAATGGCACGGCGGCTACGAAGCAAGTAATCAAGCCTTGAAGATCGCGGGTATAAAACGCATTGCCTATTACCCACATGTGGAAATTAGTGATAACAAAAAACAATACTGATGAAGCTATTGAGGCGGCTATGACCTTTCCGGCTTTGATTTGTCCGCCCATCCAGAAACCAACAAGAACTGTTAGTCCGAAACTTAAATAAACGGACGACATCATATCGTGGAATCCAATAAATACATCAGAAAGAAGCATTGCCGTTGCGGGTACCAAGAATCCCATCCAACGATTGCTCAACATTGCACCACCAAACAATGCCAATGCACCAATAGGAGAAAAATTTGGAGGATGAGGCAACAAACGGGATATGGCCGCTATAAGTATTACTGCAATGATGAAGATGTTTCTTTTAGATAACATTATATTGATTTTGGAGGCCAAAGATATGTGAAATTACGAATTGAAAATTGCGAAATAATACATTCCAAATTTCTGAGCGAGGTTTACTACAATAACTCTTACAAATGAAAAAAGCCGCAATAAATGCAGCCTTTTTCATTTGTGAGAGAAAAATTAAGTTTTACTCCTTAGTTATCTTCTTTGCAATCCGTTGTTCACCATCTTCAATCCATAGCAAATAGCTTCCGCTATTCAAACCCGATAAATTAGTGCGAGATTTAACTGAAAGAGCTTTCTCCCCTTTCAGCATATTTCTAACTACCCTTCCTGCCAAATCGGTCAAGTATATAGAAACAGCCCCTGCAGATTTATTTTTAAAGGAAACCTCTAAAAAGTCAGTAGTAGGATTTGGGAATATAGACAAGCCTTCGGCAAATAAGTCTTCTATACCCTTTGCATTTGGGTCATCATAGGTAACATTCACAATATCAGATGAACCTACACAGCCATTGGCATCTGTCGCTGTAACATAATACCAACTTGTATGGTCAATTGTATATGTTTGAGCAGTTTGACCAACTAAAGTGGAATCGTACACATTAAACCTCATTTCGTGCCATTGATATTGGGTAAATGGTTCGGAGGTAAGAATATTTCCGCTTTGAGAAATAAGGGGGTGCGGATTTCCAACATTT
>CANJNG010000168.1 GCA_947475205.1 Bacteroidota bacterium | reverse complement strand
ATCGTCGAAAGGGTATCTCGTAACGACGTTTTTCGTCCGTTCTTGCAAACGAATCTGACACTAATATAGTGTGTCTTTCTTCTTGTTTCTCTTTCTCCATTTTGAGTTTTTTGTTTTCAAAATGTGTCAAGTTTTTTTAGGAGATGACAAAAGGCTGCACCAAGTTTGCATTACGCTGTTCCAAGTTTGCAACTTGGAACTTTGGACTGTCAGTTTGTAACTCCCATTTAACAACATCTTCATATAAATTCATCTAAAGTTCCTCGCTACGCATACCGTCCTTGCTACGTCGTGTATACAAGGCCTATGGCCTGTCTTTACAACAAAATCCCCTTCATCCTTCAATTACCCCTTGGCTTCAGCCAGGGAAAAAAAAAGCCTTCCCTGCATCGAGGCTTTAGCTAATCCATTTCGGCCAAAGCCAATCCAAAACAAACCCTATTAAGCCATAGCTAAAGCAATGGGCAATTGAGAATTTCATAATTCCGCACAAAATCCATTAATTTGTAAGTAATTCCTTTTTATTTTTGCCTTTAACTAACTCAATAAGGCTATGTTAAAAGAAAAGCAAATCAAGCACCCGCTTCGCACCATCACCCTAAAGTATGATGATAGTATTCCTGAATCAAAATTTGATAAGGATTTGGTGCAAGCCTATATAGAAAAGCACGACGACTTGGTAACGGTTCAGAAGCTTACCCAGGCTTTAGAAAAGAAGGTTAAACGCTTTTATGCAGATTTGCATAAAGCCGAAAAGGAATATGTGGCTGTGCACAACAGATTGCAGACCCTTTCGGAAGAAGGGTTTAACCTGATGAAAAAGCCTGGTTTAATGGTAAAAGTCTTAGACAATTTCATAGAGAAACTTCTTGATTTTGAGGGATCCAATACCGCGTATTATTTCAAATATAGCACCCCTTTATCAGAAAAAGCATTGAAGCTAATTCACGAGGATGATTTTTTTAAAGGGGAAGTTATTCCGCCTGATGATGGGGAATTTGAATTTCAATTGCGTATTGATACGGTAACTAAGGGCAGGGATTCCTTAGATTTTGAATCGCTTCAACAGGATTTGGCCGAACTAGCCCTAATCTCCGAAAAAATATATGAAGCTGTAGATGCTGTTTCAGAAGATGCTGATGAAGCAAATAATAAACACAATGAATTCAGTGAGATTTTTGGGGAGTCGCAGCACATGATACCTGCTTTAGATAAAGCCATAATTAATTTTCAAGGTGGCGAACATATGCTAGACGCCTCTATAAGTCAGCGTTTCAAAAACGACCCCTACCATGCTGATGCTCCTCGTTATTTCATAGTGCCTACTGATGAAATCATTGCTGACAATTATGATTTCATAACTCAGTTGGCCGCATTTGGCATTCATAATGTTAGCATAAGTGTTCCGGTGGAAGCTGTTAACATGCTTGATACGACATTCATTGTGGAGCTTGTTCTTTCGCTGCAACATTTTCCCAAGCTGCTCGACCGTTGCATGTTTTCTTTCGAAATTAAATTTACGGAAATTGAAGGAAGTGAAATTTTCTTAACAGATGATCAATGGAAAGGAATGGCACCACCGATGCAGTGGTTCCATAAAATGTCGGAGGTTCCTTTTATTATTTTCTTTTTGCAAGACCCCGATGCCCGAGCTTATTTTCTGATGGGCGATTTGTTTTCAAATGCAGAGATAAAGCCCGAAGAGGAACAAGATAATGAACAGGGACAACTGTTTAAGCTTGAAGGCGAAATGTTGCAAACCGTTGTAGAGCGGTTATTCAATAGCTGTGTGATGTTTATGCTTTATTGTCACAATACCGGTTTTGATGCTCAACCCTTTGTTGAAATTCTGTTAGCCGAGCATGATATGGGTATTCCTTTTGAGGCAATCGAAAAGGAATATATGGAACATATTAAGAATAATCATCGATTTAAGATTAGTACAAGGGGGCCGCTGGAGTAATCCGGTGAGGCTTTAATTCCTTTAAGCATGGCATATCCTTAGCGGTATGGTTGCCCTTGCAAGGCATGGCCTTCCGCTACATTTGGTTTTCAAGGCTTCGGGTCTAGATTAAGAACCGGTTCCCCCCGGTCCATGTTGTGTTTCAAACATCCAATCACAAGAGTCTTTCTGCCCTATGTTAATCGATAAGTAGTTTGGGTGAAAGCCAAAAGCATTAAAAATATTTATAGATTCCATAAAAAGTATTTATAAAAACAACAGAAAAGATAGCTTGAACTTTGTGCCTTATTTCAAAGCACTTTGTTCAAGGCGGTATCTAAACTAGTTTTATTGGGGTTAGCATTAGCATCCCTAAATGTTTCTTCACAAAACGATAGTATCTCGAAAGGTGAAGAGGAAATTGATTTTAGTCAATTTTCGGGTGATGCCGAAGTGTCAACGGCAAAACTAAATGATGGAGTAAAGCGTTTTTGCACTGCCAAGATTACCGGCATATCTCCTACTAAACTCATTTCGCTGGGCTATGATTTTCAGTCATCATACACCTTAACAGCCAATGAAAACCTAGCAACACCTTCTAGCGATAAAATAAGTGCAACACATGGCTTGCGATTAGCTGCCAACTTCCCTATAATTTCCCGCAATGCCTTAACGATAAACTTGGGTTTCACCTATATGGAGTCTAACTATAGCTTCAATAAAAGTATTCCTACCAATCCCCTAAGTAGCTCATTAAACCAAAGTGCATTGCGAAGCACGGGTATTAACTTAACGGTATTCAAGCCACTTAACGAGAAGCACTTTATACTCATAAACTCTTCGCACGACCTTAACGGTGATTATAGATTGAATGAATGGCAAAACCCGAAATACATAAAGCATAGCGTTCTGGGTGTGTTCGGTTGGAAAAAGCACGATAGAAGGCAATTCGGTATTGGTGTAGCTCGCACCTATCGTGTGGGAGAAGTAAACTATATACCCGTAGTACTCTATAATTATACCTCGAAAAATGGTAAGTGGGGTATTGAGTCCATTTTGCCTGCACGGTTTCATTACCGCCGCACATTTAGCCCACGCAGTATGCTTTTTGCCGGTTTTGAGTTAGAAGGAAATAGCTATCGCCTTCGCAACAGAGGGGGTGTTTTTAATACTGCCCAAACTCAGTATTCAAGCCTCGAACTCAGAAGGTCTGAACTGCGGCTAAGGCTTGTTTATGAGCGGTCTTTATACAAATTCCTGTGGATTTCTATTCAAGCCGGATACAGATATAACTATAAATTTAATGTGGATGAGGGTGAGTTTTTCAGAGGGTTTGTGGGCAAACAAACCTATGTGATGGAAAATAAAATTACCAATCCTTTCTATGCCAATATTAGCCTAAACTTAGTAAGTCCTTAATAAAACAAATCATGAAAAAATCAATAATTATTGCAGTCGCCATTGCGTTCAGTTCATTTTCTGCCTTTTCACAAACCAATGAGGGCGATGCCTTGCTTGGCTTGTGGCTGCCAAGTAGCGGAAAAGCACGAATAAACATTGTAAAGAAGGAAGGGAAGTATTATGGCAAAATTGTTTGGCTTCGCGAACCTCTTAACGAGCAGGGGAAATCCAAAATGGATAAAAACAATGAGGATGAATCTAAAAGATCGCTGCCTTTATTAGGCTATTTGCTTTTGAAAGATTTTGTTTTCAAAGGAGAGGGAACTTGGGAAGACGGCAGTATTTATGACCCTGAAAATGGTAGTACGTATAGCTGTACCATAAAAATGAATGATGCAAACACGCTTGATGTAAGAGGATACATTGGGCTTTCTGTTTTTGGAAGAACCGATATCTGGAAACGCATTGCAATAAAAAAGTAAGATTCCTAAGGCTGGTATACAAATCCTTGGGTTGCTCTTAACTACATCATTTATTGGATAGCATCCTAATTCGCTCTTTGCTGTCCAAGGGCAATTACGCTATTCATGCACCAAGCGTTCCACAAATTGGCTTCCGCCCTTGCACATTACTTTCAAAGTTCAAACACCTTTAGGCATTTCGGCTAAATGGAGGTCTGCACTGTTGCCGGATAGGAGTTGCCTGCTTTCGATGCTTAACCAGGTCCATTCTTATTGCACCGATTAAAAAAAAAGCGGAGCAGGATTTCTCCTGCCCCGCCTACATTGAACACACATTCCTATTCCTTTACAAACTTTTGTTGGCTTTGTGTTTTCCCGTCATTTACAATTAGGGTGTAAACTCCTGGGGCCAAGTCTGAAACAGATAGTTCAGTTTTCTTTTCGTTTGCAGTAAATTCAGCTACGGTTTGTCCAAGTGTGTTTTGGATGGAGATAGTTCGGTTTGCCATGGTACCAAAACTTAGAGCAAGCAAATTGCTGGCAGGATTTGGATATAAACCAAAACCTGCGTTTGAAGCGGGATTTATCCCAATAGATACATCGTTTATGGTAATACCTAAAGTGTCGGTAAATTGGCATATATCGTTCCAGACTACTGATACAGAGCCTTGACCAACGGTATCCCACTGCACAGTAATTGTGGCTGTTCCTTGCCCTGAAGTTATGGTGCCATTTTCCACAGACCAGGTTACAGTGCCATTAGCAGGGAAATTAGTGGTGTAAGTTTGAGAATCGCCAATGGTGAGCGTATCAACCCCTGAAATAGGCTGAATATTGGGCTGGGCATATACTTCAAAATTTAGCGTGTCAGATACTCCGATACAGCCAAGTGTATCTGTTACTTGTACTGTAAGATTATACATTCCTGGAGCAGAAACACGTAAGGTGTCGGTCATTTCATTTGAAGGATACCATATATAGCTTGTATAAGTTTGGGTTGTGTGAAAATAAGCCTGTTGTGAAAACGTTTCGCAAAATTGACTACTTGCATTGGTGGCTATTACAGGTGTGGGTGGCGAAAAAAACATTATTTCCCTTGGACTTGAAGAAGCTTGGCAACCATTATTATCAGTTACGGTAAGAATGCACGTGCCATTGCTGCTTATTGTATAACTGTCGGCATCTGTAACAAATACGCCATCTACTGTCCAATAATATGTGGCAAAAGGCAGGTTAGATGTCAAAATTATATCGTCGCCGTCGCAATAATTATTTGTAGGCAACGGGCGAATTATAACAGGTGTTGGCGAATTATTTACATACACACCCTGTGGAGCTGAAGTAGCCGAGCAGCCATTGGCATCGGTAACTGTTACCGTATAATCGCCTGCCGAAGAGGTAGTGAAATCTCTGGTAGTGGTAACTCCATCGCTCCAGAGGTAAGAAGTCAAACCTGCGGGAGCTGTAAGGGTGATGCTACTACTGCTGCAAATGGTGGAATCGCCCGAAACGCTGATTGTTGCATCAGCGGGAGTGAGGTTACACACCCCAATCTTGGCTACAAACAAATCGGTGCTTCCTGGTGAATAGCCAGTATTTGTTAGTAAATCATTACCAAAAGCTACAAGGCCAGCAGAAAATGCTCCGCCCACATAAACACTGCTTGCATTGGATGCTATACTTTGAGCGGCATCAGCACTCGTATTGTTAATTGCCCACCCATCGCCTAAAGCATCGGTGTAGTTCATTACAAAAATATCATCAGTGCCAATGTTGAACAATTGTTGAGCATTACCAACACCATAATTTAGTTCCGGGGATTTGAAATTTCCTACCACATAGAAATCGTTTGTTGTGGTATTGAATGAAATATCGTTTACAACTTCGTTGTCGCCACCTTTAATTTCGCCAACATGCTCTAGTGCCCCGGTGGAGCTGAAGGTTAGCAAAAGCACATCTTTTTTGCCAGATGATAAATAGGATGTCCCGGCAATTTCTAAGATGGGTTCAAATCCCGGCGTTCCCTCATTTATATTTTCATAACTAACTGCAAGCATAATCTTGCCGTTTCCATTTGCCTTTAAGGCTGTTCCTGTTGCATAATTTGACAAACTTGGGCTACCATAGTTATTAAACCATTGAAACACACCGTTTGTAGAGAATTTCAATAAATAGACATTGCAGATATTCTGGTTGCCTGTTCTTAAAAACATTGGCTGGCCACTGATGGTAGTATTGTCATGCATTTCACCGGTAACATATACATTGCCTGCTCCATCAACAGTAATGTAGTTCGCCCTTGTGTCGCCGGCCGCTTGTGCTCGTGCTTGCTGTGGTGTGCCCGACGAGTTGAACTTCACATAAAAGAAGGAAGTGTTTCCGCCAGCAGAACTGACAGAAACAGCTCCATAGGAAAGTGCAGTGGAGTAAAACGTTCCGCCAATATATACATTGTTGGCAGCATCGGTGCCAATGGATGTGATAATTTGGTTGCTGGGGCCACCGTCTAAATCATTCGACTTTTGAATCCAAGTGATATTGCCCGTGCTTGGGTTAAGCTTCATTACATAAAAATGAAGGGTAACATTGGTTTGAGTGCCCAAAAAGGTATTTGTGCCAAAGCTTGCAGAAACGGTAGAACTAGCAGAATAGTATCCTGTAGTTACTATATTTCCGGCAGCATCAATGGCAATATCCACTCCGCCATCTGAATAGGTTCCCCCGTAAGATTTGACCCATTGTAAAGTTCCGGAAGCATTATATTTTGCTACAAAAGCATCCGTGTTGCTATTTATATCGGGGGTAATTGTGGTGGAGGGAGTTCCGCCAAAATCTAAATCAAAGCCATTGAATTCGCCGGTTACATAAACATTTCCGGCAGCATCGGTAGCTACCCCGTTTACTTTTTCGTTGCTAAAACTGGCACCAGCGGGTTCGTTACTGGCTGATTTTGCCCACACCCAAGAGGGAGTTTGTGCATTGGCCACGCCGATAGTGGCCGACAATCCGATAAGGACTGAGAGTTGTGTGAAGATTTTTTTCATTGTGTGTTGTATTTAAAATGTGATGCAAAAGTGTAGCAAGGGGAAAATGTGGCCAATCCGATTTTTTTTGAAAAATGCCTTTCTAAGGGGGGCATTTTAGTTAGGAGTTATGAATTATGAGTTATGAGTGGGAATGCGTTTCGGGGGATTTTGATTTTCTTTCATGAGTGGCGTTTGCGTTTCCAAAAGTGGGATTTGTTTTTCCACGAGAGGCGTTTGCGTTTCCATGAGTGGGATTTGTTTTTCCACGAGAGGCGTTTGCGTTTCCGGGAGTGGGATTTGTTTTTCCATGAGTGGCGTTTGCATTTCCATGAGAGGGATTTGTTTTTCCACGAGAGGCGTTTGCGTTTCCATCACAATCGTTCGCGATTCCTGAAAGGGCGTTCGCGGTTCCCGAAGGCTCGTTCGCGATTCCCGAAGGCTCGTTCGCGATTCCTGAAGGCTCGTTCGCGATTCCTGAAGGGGCGTTCGCGATTCCCGAAGGGGCGTTCGCGATTCCTGAAGGGGCGT
>CANJNG010000167.1 GCA_947475205.1 Bacteroidota bacterium | reverse complement strand
GGTAGAAAATTTACCATCGGGAGCAGTAATGGTTGAAAGAGGTGAAATAACTTTAAACCGTGCAGCCGAACGCATTACCGGCTACAACCGTAATGAATTAAAAACCTTAGACGATTGGTTTAAGAAGCTATACGGCAGAAACCATGAAGTAGTGCGGATGATTTATGAAAACGACCGCAACAAGAGCTTCCCTTCATCACAAATTACCCCCATCACCCGTAAAGATGGTAAAGTAGTGGAAATGGAATTTGCCGGTGTGGAACTGCAAGGCACCGAAGTTTGGCTCATTAATGACCTCAGCGATTTAAAATCACAACAAGAACTATTCAAAGGTCTGTTTGAACATTCCTCGGATGGAATGATACTAATCGACGACAATAAAATTGTGGATTGCAATCAGCAAGTTGTTCGCTTGCTAAAAGCAAAAAACAAAAACCAAATTGTTGGCAAAGAACCCATTGAACTTAGCTATCACACCCAGCCCGATGGAAAATCAATCGAACAAAAGCGTGTTGAATTAGACGAGCAACTTCAAGGGCTCGACAATGCAGAAACACTTTGGAATCACAAAGCATTTGACGGAAGCATTGTTCCCGTAAGAGTTACCATTACCCGCATCACTATCCGTAATAGATCATACCGTTTAGTGGTTTGGCACGATTTAACTGCCGAGCACGAACAAAAACGCAAAGAACAAGAAAAAGACCGCTTTGTAAATAAACTGGTAAATAGTCAGCACGACATTATTGCGGTACTCGATTTGGATTCGTTCAGCGTAATCTATAGTAACGACAAAGTACACGAACTGCTTGGCTACTCATCCAACGAATTTATTCAAATGGGTAGCTCAATGATTAACACCTTGGTTCATGCCGATGATATGCACAAGTTGCAAAATATGTTTGAAGCATTGCCCAACTTAGTCGATGGTCAGGTGTATTCCTTATTTGTGAGAGGCAACCATAAAAACGGCTCAGCACCTCATTTCTATGTAAAACTTTCCGTATTTAGCCGAAACGCTGAAGGAAAGGTAAATCAAGTTATAGCGTCTTCGGGTATTATTACCGAAAACCTCTTTTACTCGCTCAATTTCGGTGATAACTCCGAACAGGTTTCGCAGATCTTAAACATGCTGCCCGAAACAGTGTATGTTTTCGACCTCGAAACGCAGTCCACAACTTTTACAAACAATGAAATATACGAGATGTTGGGCTATACTCCCGATGACCTTATGCGTTTTGGAAAAGAAGTAACCGAGAAGCTATTTTATAAAGAAGACCTTGGTTTAGTAGCAGAACATCAAGTAAATTTAAGAAAGGCGAAAGATGGTGAAGCAGTAGAATTCTCCTACAGAATGGTACATAAAAATGGAGATGTTCGTCACTTTAAATCCCGAGAAGTGGTATTTAGCCGCACCGAAAAAGGCGAGGTGCAACAGATTTTAGGAATTGTGAAAGATGTTACCGAGAAAGTAGAACATCTAAACAAATTAAAACTAAACGAAGCATTTTTCAGATCCATAAATGAAGAATCGCCCGTAGGAATTTGGGTAGCTGATGAACAAGGAAATTGCAATCATGTAAATCAGGAATTTACCAAATTAATTGATATCAAATTCGATGATTGCATGGGCAAAGGTTGGCTTTCGGTCTTGCATCCTGAAGAAAAGGAAAAGATTACTTCGCTTTGGGAAATTGCCATTGGCCAAAATAGTCCGCTGCAAGTTATTACCCGCTTTGTAAAACCAAATGGTCAAGTGTTGCAAGTTCGCTTAAAGGTTGCCATCCTCAAAGGCGGCGAAGACAAGTTGGGCTTTATTGGTACCATTGAAAATCTCACCGAACTAGCCGAAAAAACCATAGAACTAGACCAAAATCTTTCAAGGATTAATACCGTACTGAATAATTCTGGTTTCAGTGTTATTACCATTGATAGAAATTATTGCTATCGTTCGTTCAACAACGAGCAACGTAAACTTATAAAGCAACACCTTGGAATTGACATTCAAATTGGAATGAATGTGTTGGATATGGGGCAAAATGAACAGGATAAAGCAGTCGTTAAAGCATATTTCGACAGGGCATTTGCAGGTGAAAGCTTCAGTACCGTTGAAACTTTCCACGAACTCAAAAATGCTGTATTAGAGTCCACCTACACACCAATTAAAACCATTGATGGTGAGGTGCAAGAAGTGGCCGTAATGATTAAAGACGTTACAAAAGGAAAATCAATGGAGCGGTTGCTGAAATATTATGAAGGTAATTTCAGAGAAGTTTTTAACAACTCGCCCGATGCCATTTTTATAGAAGATTTTGATGGAAACATTTTGGCCGTAAACCCTTTGGCATGTAAATTACAAAATGTTACTGCCGAAGAATTAATTGGTCACAACATCTTAGAATTTACGCCCAAAGGTCTTGAACCAAAAGTTGCCAGCGATTTCCAACGCATGATAAACGGTGAAATCGACACCTTAGAAACCTACATGTGGCGGAAAGATATGGAGTCGCTCCCTGTAGAGATTAAATGCAGCAAAATTCAATATGGCCAAAAAGCCGCACTGTTACTCCATGTTAGAAGTATATTAGTACGCAAAGAAACCGAGCAGAAAATCAAAAACCTCAACCAGGTTATTGAAGAAACAAACGATTTTATTGGGATGACATTCCCTGATGGCACAGGAGCTTACCGAAACAGAGCTTTTCGTAATGTGATGGGAATAACTGAAAAACAGTCATTTACTATTGCTGATTCCTATCCCGAAGATATTCGGATAATGTTCAACGAAGTGGTTGTGCCAATATTAAATGAAACAGGAATTTGGGAAGGCGAATCAGCCATTATCGACAAAGACGGAAACCGCATTCCTTGCTCACAAGTAATAATGGCTCACCGCGACCAATCCGGCGAAATAGTGTTTTATTCCACCATTTTGAGAGATATTTCTCAATCCAAAAAAGTGGAAGAAGGCTTAACCAAAGCCAAAACAATTGCCGAAGATGCTATGAAAGCCAAGGAAATATTCTTAGCCAACATAAGCCACGAAATTCGTACACCAATGAACGGCATTGCAGGTTTAACCCAAGTGCTACTGCAATCCAAAACCGACGAGAGCCAGCAGGAAATGCTTAAAGCCATTCGTTCGTCAAGCGATAATTTATTGGTTATATTAAATGATATTTTAGATCTAGCCAAAGTGTCAGCCGGAAAAGTAACCTTTGAACATAAGCGTTTCAATTTGAAAGATGTAATTCAAAATGCAATTAAGCTTTTTGAAGGAAAAGCCAAAGAAAAACAGCTAGCTCTAATTTGTGCCATCGATGGTAAACTCCCAAAAGAAATCATTGGCGATTCGGTTAAACTATCGCAAATACTCAACAATTTGGTGGGCAATGCTGTGAAATTTACCCCTGAAGGCCGTGTGGAATTATTGGTTTCAAAAATCTCGGAAAGAAAAGAAGGCACATTGATACAGTTCTCCATCAAAGACACTGGAATTGGGGTGGCGGAAGATAAAATGAACAGCATTTTTGAGAGTTTTACCCAAGCCAGTAATGATACTACACGCAAATTTGGCGGCACAGGATTGGGCTTAACATTAAGCAAACAATACGTTGAGTTGCAAGGGGGAAAAATATGGGCCGAAAGTAAAATTGGCCACGGAAGTACATTTTCATTTCAACTGCTGTTTCAATCTACCGAAGAAGCTAAACCTGTTGCTCCACAAGTTGCACCCCCCAAAAGAGAGTTTGGCGATGAGCCCCACTATGACTTTAACGGTGCACGTGTGCTGATTGCAGAAGATAATTCGGTAAATCAAATGTTACTGATTCGCATTCTGGAAAAACTGAATATAAATACCGAAGTAGCCGAAAACGGGGAAATAGTATTGGAAATGCTCGAAAAAGCCGACTACGATTTAATATTGATGGATATGCAGATGCCCGAAATGGATGGGTACACCGCTACTGAATCAATCCGAAAATACGGCTCAGAAGTAAAAGCGGCTCTTCCAATTATTGCCCTAACCGCCAACAGCGGCATTGAAGATGCTAAAAAATGCTTCAAAGCCGGGGCTAATGAATATATCTCTAAGCCATTCAAGCAACTTGAATTGATTGAGAAATTAGCTAAGTTTCTGCCTTATAAAAAGGGGTAATAGCTTTCCATTTGTCTTGTAACAATTGGTTTGGGATTTAGGATTGTCAAAAATCATGCGATAGCCTACTTACTACCCTCTACTCACTACTCTGTACTATTTCCCCTCTTTTCAAAATCCCCTCGTTAGTAAGTAATTTTAAAATCTCAAAAAACTGAGGTTTCTGAAATCATTTTCGCCACTTGAAAATGAACGACGAACAGCCTATTGCTCCCAAGAAAAAAAAACTTACTCCAAAGAAGGTTCTAAAATTAGCTTTGGTAGCAGGTATAGTGCTGATTGCTATATTTCTGATAAAAGAATTGTTCAATTTAGTGGACGATTCTGCAAAAAAGATTATCCATAAAATCAAACCCGTTCCTTCGCGGGTGGAATACGGTATTGAAACCAATACCTTTTTAGTGGAAGAAGATACCGTTGACAATGGCCAAACCTTTGCCGGTTTATTGAAAGAACATGGCTTACCCGACAGTTTAAGCCAAAAGACCATTAACGTTGCTAACGAGGAATTTAATCTTCGTCGCTTTATGGCCGGAAAACCCATAATGGTGCTAAAGCAGAAACACAAACCGCATCGAATTCAGTATTTCATTTACGAGCATTCTTACTCCGATTATTTGGTAATCGACCTTCGCGACACCATAAAGGCATTACTGGGTAAGAAGCCAATTGAAAATATGGAAAATCAATTTGGCTGCGAAATAAAATCAAGCGTATTTGGCGAATTGGAGCGTAAAAATGTGAACCCCGAATTAGCTATGATGCTGTCGCAGATATATGCCTGGAGTATCGATTTTCATAAAATACAAGAGAATGATGCCTTTAAAGTAATTTTTGAAGAACAGAGAATTGAAGGGCGTTCGGTGGGAATAAACCGCATAAAAGCAGCTTGGTTTAAAAATCGTGGGCAGGAGTTTTACGCCTTTCCGTTTGAGCAGAATGGCACAACGAATTGGTACGACGAAAAAGGCAATTCCCTTAAAAAGATGTTCTTGAAAGCCCCGTTGAAGTTCTCTCGAATTAGTTCGGCTTATACAATGAAACGCTTTCACCCCGTGCTAAAAATATTTAAAGCACATCTAGGGACGGATTATGCTGCGGCAACGGGTACACCCATTTTATCGGTTGCCGATGGGCAAGTGCTTGATGCCAAATACAACGTAAACAATGGCAATTATGTAAAAATTAAGCACAATAAAACCTACACAACCCAATATCTACACATGAGCCGCATCGCAGCAGGAATGCGGACCGGAAAGCGGGTAAGACAAGGAGATGTGATTGGATTTGTGGGCAGCACCGGATTGGCTACCGGTCCACACCTATGCTTTCGTTTTTGGAAAAATGGAGTGCAAGTTGATCCGAAAAAGGAAAAGCATAATCAGGGGCCACCATTAGAAAATCATTTGAAGCAGACCTTTTTAAGCAATACCAAAAGTTTGAAATTGCAGTTGGAGAAAATTTAAAAAACAATGCTTGGAAGGTAAATCAACCACAGAGAAATCAAAAGAGAGAAAAACACCAAACCCTGCAGAGTTTAAATTAGCCAATGGTAACACTATGTAAGAATATTTACTTCGTGTTCTTTGTACAAGTCCACTGTGTTCTCTGTGGTTAATTTACCAAAACATAAAATCCATACCTTAGCATCTATATTATGTGTGGCATAGCCGGATACTTCTCCGATAAAAATCTTCAACCCGGCACGTTGCTGGAAATGACAACGGCTATAAAGCATCGGGGCCCTGATGCAGCCGGATACTGGGAAGAAAACGGCATTGGATTAGGCCATAGAAGGCTCAGTATTATTGACCTTTCAGAAAGTGCAAACCAACCCATGATTAGTGCCGATGGACGATACATCACTGTTTTTAATGGGGAGATATATAATTTCACGGAACTGAAAGCCAAGCACAATATCTCAACCAAAACGTCGGGTGATACGGAAGTTATTCTTGAATTATTTGCCAAACTGGGGCCGAAAAGCATTTCGGAACTTAACGGAATGTTTGCCTTAGTGATATTCGATACTGCCGAACGTAAACTATACATTTTCCGCGATAGGGTTGGAAAAAAGCCCATTTTCTATTGCCTAATAAATAACACGCTTTATTTTTCTAGCGAGCTGAAATCGTTTTATGCCATCGGTCTAAAACAGCAATTCACAATCAGAAACGAATCAATTTCAGAGTTTCTGCATCTAGGGTATATTCCGCAACCACATTCTATTTTTAATGAAGTAATGAAATTTCCGGCAGGAAGTTGGGGAGTATATGATGGCCAAAATCTTCAGTTAACATCCTATTGGAAGCTCACCGATGCTTTAAATCGAGAAGTGCTTTCAGACGAAAAGAAGGCTAAACAAGAACTAAAAGAACTGCTACATAGTTCCATAGAATACAGGCTGATAAGCGATGTACCTTTCGGGACGTTTTTGAGCGGCGGCATAGACAGCAGCCTTGTTACTGCTATTGCTTCTAAAGTTTCCACATCCAAATTAAACACCTTTTCCATTGGTTTCACTGAGTCGAAACACGACGAAAGCCAATACGCCCAAGCAGTGGCCAAACAACTTGGCACAAATCACCATCAGTTTACCGTTACTGAAAAAGATGCCTTAGAGTTGGTGGACGACATCACCGAAATATATGATGAACCCTTTGCCGACAGCAGTGCTTTGCCCACTTTGCTCGTAAGTAAATTGGCTCGCCAAAACGTTACCATGACGCTTTCGGGTGATGGTGGCGATGAACTTTTTTTGGGATATGGTGCTTACCACTGGGCCGAAAGACTTTCTAAGACATATATTAATACATTTAAAAAACCGATTGCCTTTACCTTAAAATTGGGCAATAACCGTATGAAACGTGCTGCTGATGTGTTTGATTACGAAAGCAAGCACAATGTGCATTCACATATCTTTTCTCAAGAACAGTATTTATTTTCGCAGAAAGAGATACAATCTGTGCTTCGGAAACCCACCGACTATCACTTGGATTTGGATTTAAAGGGTGTAAATCGTCCACTTTCAGCTAAGGAGCAACAGGCGGTGTATGATGCTAATTTCTATTTAAAAGATGACCTGCTTGTTAAGGTGGACCGGGCTTCTATGCGGTATTCCCTCGAAACCAGATGTCCCCTGCTTGATTATCGCTTAATAGAATTTGCCTTTTCGCTCGATGAAAACTTACGGATGAAGAACGGCGTGCAGAAATATCTGCTAAAGGAAGTGCTGTTTG
>CANJNG010000166.1 GCA_947475205.1 Bacteroidota bacterium | reverse complement strand
AGGTACAGCAGCAAAAATGCCTTGCCACCCGTGTGGGAAACTATTGTGGGTAAGGTTTTCGAGTTTGAAATGCGGTAGGGTAAATCCTGAAAATACCAATAACTCTAACACGGCTACTATTGTTATCAACAGTTCAAAGCTTGCTGAGGCTTTCACTCCCAAAATATTCAGGAAGGTGAAAATGAGATAAGCCCCAATGGCAAAGCCTATTTCGGGAATTTCGGGAATCAGTATATGAAAATAGGCTCCAATTCCGTAGGCAATAGCCGGGGGAGCAAACACAAACTCTATTATCTGAGCAAGTCCAGTTATGAAGCCCCAATTTTTCCCTAATGCTCGGTTAGCATAGTCGAACGCACCGCCAGCCTTGGGTATTGCACAGGCCAATTCGGAATAGCTCAAGGAAAAGGTGAAATACATCACCATTATAAACAAAGTGGAAATCCCCAAACCAAGCGTTCCGCCTTTCTCTAATCCTAAGTTCCAACCAAAATACATTCCGGAAATTACATATCCAACTCCTAATCCCCAAAGCATTATAGGGCCGAGACTTCGTTCAAGATGAGCCATATTTTAGTAAATAGTATTGAGTAATGAGATAGTAGGGTAGGGGCGGCACAAAGCTACTAAAATAGTCAAGAGATTGTGATGCATTTCTACTTCTCCGCCGCGGCTCTTTCCAACCTGTCATTCGCTGCAGCACCTAAACCATTTTCAGGAATAAGGGTTGCAATGATGAGATCCAAGCCCGCAGCATCCATTTCACGCATAGCATGAAAAACCTTGGAAGCAGCTTCATAAGTATCGCCTTTGGAGGATAGATTTATGCTTTTATAAATGGCTGAATTTTGAATTTCAACATCACCAAAACAAATCAAACCAATTTTTTTTTCTTTATTTTCTGAAATCAATTTAGCTGCATCACCCAATAAAAATGGAGTTTTGGGAGCATAGTGTGATTTCAATTGACCCGGACTCGATGGGTTCGACGATTGATTAATTTGCAAAGCTACTTTTCCAGCAACCCTTTCTATATCTTCAATTCCTAATCCCCCAAGGCGTAAAACCACCACTTTTTCCTTCTCAAAAGTTATCACCGTGCTTTCAATCCCCACTGGGCAATCGCCACCATCTAAAATGTATGGAATCTTTCCGGCCAACTGGTCAAAAACGTGCTGTGCCGATACCGGACTTATATATCCTGAAGGATTTGCACTTGGAGCAGCCAAAGGGAAATGTAATTGATTTAGTAATTCTAAAGTCAGCGGGTGATGCGGTATACGCAAGGCTACAGAGTTTCCGCCGCCGGTGGTATGGTCTGGAATAACATTTCGTTTGGGAAGCACAAAGGTGATGGGACCCGGCGAGAATGCTTTGGCCAATTTCAAGCAGATTGCAGGTACTTCGGAAGCATATTTGCTAAACTGTTCGGCATCTTTAACATGAACAATAAGTGGATTAAAAACCGGACGATTCTTTACCCTAAAAATACTCTGAACGGCTTTTTCGTCCAATGCATTTGCAGCCAAACCATACACTGTTTCGGTAGGAATAGCAACTAATTCACCAATGGAAAGTAAGTAAGCAACTTCTGTTACTGATGTTCCTATCCGTGTTTGCATAGAAAATCAGTAACCCAATAAATAAAATGAAATACTAATTAGCGTCGCGAAACTCGAAAGGCAAATCAGCAATTCGTGAAAACACATGACCTAAGTCAAGAATATCTATATCGTCTTCTTCGTAATACCAAAGAATACTAATATTATGTCCGTTATCCTTAATGTTTTTAAGGATTTTCAGGATATCGGTAATGCTTTTCGATGAAGGTGTATTAAAATATTCAAGGCGAAAAACAAACTCTGTTTTCTCGTTCGGATTTTGTGCATAGCTGTTTAGCCAATCTAAAACGGGTTGATAAAATCCTTTGGCGTTTAATGGAAACGACCTTCCTGAAACTTCAAAACGACCTTTCAGAGGCTCAAATATAACACTAGGAGTATCTTTCGTAGAAACAATAGTTAGGGGTTCAAGTAAATTTGCCATAACGGAATTCATCTTTAATCGATTTTAGATTTTATCTATATAGAACAGCAAAAGTAGCTGCCAAAAACGAAAATTCATCGAATTGTTAAAAAATTATCAACTATTGCTATTTAATATCCGAAACAAATGAAGCCTTAAATTCTTCCCAGGTTTGCTTTCCTTGTCTGTTTTCGATAAAATAGTGCATCACGGCATCATACTCTTGAGGTTGCATGTAGCCGGGAATAGAGCTATAAATATTTAATTTTTCGTCAAGCAAAGCCGTAGTAGGATAAGCCGAACGGTTATTCATTAAAAAGGTAGCCAAGGTATGTGTGTTCTTTCTTGGGCTGTTTGGTGCTAGCTTAAAACTATCGCCTTTAAACATAATTGGGCCTTCCTTTTCTGAATTTAACTTCACAGCATAAAAATGTTGGTTGATGTATTTTGAAATTAATGGATTCTCATATACATCTTTATCTAACTTTTTGCACCAGCCACACCAATCGGTAAATATGTCCACAATAACTTTTCGGGGAGCCTTCTTTTGGGCTTCTTGCATTTGAGCGAAAGTCATCCAATTCACTTCCTGAGCCTTTGCGGGTACCAGAAAATTAAGCATTACAAGAACTGAAATCCATTTTATCATTGTGCTAAGAAAGAGGTTTTATAAATTAAAAACCACTCATTAACAGTATTTAATTATTGGTCGCTAGTATAGTGTTTGCAAATATATCAATCCTATTATCTTCGCCGCCCTATTTATTCATTATCAATGAACAGACTAACCTACCTTTTTGCTTCGGCAATTGTCTTAATCCTTGCTTCTTGCGGAAACGATAAAATTGCCAACTACGAATCAGTTGCTAACGATCCGCTTAATGCTCGCATTTACACCCTTGAAAACGGTTTGAAAGTGTATTTGAGCGTTTATAAAGATGCTCCTCGTGTGCAGACCTTTATAGCAGTTAAAGCAGGAAGTAAAAATGATCCTTCTGATGCAACAGGACTAGCACACTACCTTGAACACATGCTATTTAAAGGTACCGATAAATTTGGTGCTCTAGATTATGCTAAGGAAGAAGTGGAACTTAATAAGATTGAAGCCCTTTATGAGACCTACCGCAAAACCACCGACAAGGCCGAACGCAAGAAGCTTTACCATCAAATAGACAGCATTTCGGGAGTGGCAGCAAAGTTTGCCATTGCCAATGAATATGATAAAATGATGGCTGCTATCGGGGCGAAAGGTACTAATGCTTACACCTGGGTAGAACAAACTGTATATGTAAACGATGTGCCTTCGAACCAACTGCACAAATGGTTGAAAATTGAAGCGGAACGCTATCGCAAACCTGTGTTGCGTATTTTCCACACCGAGTTGGAAGCCGTTTACGAAGAAAAGAACATTGGTCTTGATGATGACAATAATAAAGTGTGGGAAACCATGTTTGCCGGACTTTTCCAAAAGCATACTTACGGAACCCAAACCACTATTGGGACTATCGAACACCTGAAAAATCCTTCAATTACAGAGATAAAGAAGTACTTCAATTCCTGGTATGTACCTAACAATATGGCTATAGTGATGAGCGGTGATTTAGACCCTGATTCAACTATTGCCTGGGTGGAAAAGGAATTTGGAAGTATGGTGAAAAAGGAAGTGCCAACGTTTGTGCCTCCTGTTGAGGATGCCATTTCTGCACCTCTTGTGAAAGAAGTTGTAGGACCACAATCGGAAGAAGTAGATTTAGGGTTTCGCTTTCCGGGGATAAATACCAAGGATGCTAAAATGGCCGAATTGGTAAGTGCTTTACTTTACAATACTACTGCTGGGTTGATAGACTTAGACCTTAATCAGCAGCAAAAGATATTGGGTGGACAAGCATTTTTTATGGGCTTTAAAGACTATTCCGTTCAAATGATTTCTGCTAAAAACAAAGAGGGGCAGAAACTGGAAGAAGTGAAAGATTTGCTTTTAGCTGAGATTGAAAAACTCAAGAAAGGCGACTTCCCCGATTGGTTGTTGCAAGCCGTGGTAAATGACATGAAACGCAGTCAGGCCAAAGCATTCGACAATAATCAAGGCAGAGCTGATGCAATGGTTAATGCTTTTATTACCGATATGCCCTGGGCTGAATATGTTGGGAAGATTGGAGAGGCAGAGAAAATAACCAAACAGGAAGTGATTGATTTTGTGAAGAAAAACTACAACAACAATTATGTAGTGGTTTACAAACGCACCGGCGAAGACAAAAATGTGCAAAAGGTGGAAAAGCCAGCTATTACTCCGGTGGAAGTAAACCGAGACTCGCAAAGCCCATTTGTCAAAGCTATTATTGATGAAAAGGCTCCCGCTTCAGAACCGGTTTTTGTTGATTTTGCAAAAGAAATTACCAAAACTGAAATTAAACCCGGACTTACACTCTATTCCAAAGAAAACAGCGAGAACAATCTTTTCACGCTATCCTATATAATTGATAAAGGGAGCAATCAGGATAAGAAATTGGCCTTGGCTGTTAATTATCTGCCTTTCTTAGGTACAGATAAACTCACCGCAGCCCAAGTGCAACAAGAGTTTTATAAATTGGGATGTTCTATGAGGGTAAAGGTGGAAGAAGACCAAACTGAACTCACAGTAGAAGGTTTAAATGAGAATTATATCAAAGCTACCGAATTGTTTGATAATCTTGTTCATAACGCCAAGCCAGATGCAACTGCTTATGCAAGTTTGGTTGATAATGAATTGAAATCAAGGGCTAATAATAAACTTGATCAAGAGTGGATTATTGAGGGATTGATTGAATATGGAGAATATGGTTCTTCAAATCCATTTAAGAATATTATTCCCGAATCGGAATTAAAATCTATTAAGCCCGATGAGCTTACTACTATTTTGCACAACGTTTTCAGCCTCGAACATGAAGTTATTTTCTACGGAAAAACAACCGCAGCAGATGTTAAAACTGAATTAGTTAAAGTTCATCCTACTCCTACAACTTTGACCAAAGTACCTAAAACCGAGCTTTTCAAAGAACAAGCTACTGACAAAGGAGCAGTATATTTAGTTAATTATCCCCAAATGAAACAAGCGGAGATAGTTATGCTCAACAAAGGACAGACTTACAATAAAAGTATAGTTCCCCAACAAACCGTATTTAATGAGTATTTTGGCGGGGGAATGGGCAGTATTGTGTTTCAAGACTTGCGTGAAAGCAAAGCTTTGGCTTATAGTGCATGGAGTAATTATATGTCGCCAGAACAAAAAGACCGTTCTCACTATAACATATCCTATATTGGTACACAAGCTGATAAGCTGCCTGAAGCAATGAAAGGTATGAATGATTTACTTAACAAGTTGCCTGAATCAGAAAAGTCATTTGTTTCAACTAAAGATGCTTTGCTCAACAAGTACCGCACTGAACGAATTACCAAGGAACGGGTTCTGCACTACTTTCTAAGGATGCGTAAACTTGGTCTTGATTATGACATTCGCCGCGATAATTATGCCTTTGTGCCTACTTCCACCTTAGCAAATGTTAAAGATTTTCACAAAACTTATATTAGTGGTAAACCTAAGGTAGTGCTTGTGTTGGGCGATAAAACCTTGTTGGACAAAAAGGCTTTGGCTCAATATGGTGAAGTGAAGGAATTGAGTTTGAAGGATATTTTTGGGTATTAGTTCCTAGAATTAGTAATGGAGATAATGAAGAAATACTTCCTTCATCTATTACTCATTGGATTACTCTTTAATTCTTGTAAAAAGACTACCAATACTGATAGAATTCCCTGCTTTACTTTTTCCGGTCCAGCAGGAGGTACCAATCAAAATGTTTTCAAAGTAGGAGATACAATTCAATTCACTAATTGCTCCGGTAGAACCTACACGGGTTTTCGCTGGTCTTTTGGCGATGGAGGAACATCTAATGAACGAGACCCAAAATATTCATGGAATAAGGAAGGGGAATATCTAATTACTATGCAAGGGTTGTATAAAGGTGCTGCAATCAATATTGAAGCCCCTTGGGCAAATGCTTATATCATAATTCAGCCGAACTAGTTTAACTTTTTAGAATTGGCTATTCCCTTTTACCCCATATCTTCCAGATAGTCTAAATCCTTACCAAATGTTTCTTTAATAGAGAGCGTACCGATTAGAGCTAAGGAAATACTCACTGCTCCAACAATTGCGGCCGCGGTAATCAAACCAAAATCGGGAGCTAAGAAATTAAATCCGGCGGTGAGGAGTAGGACTGAACCTCTAACAAAGTTGGGGACTGTGGTGGCTACTGTTGCACGGATGTTAGTTCCGAATTGTTCTGCAGCGATAGTGGCAAATATGGCCCAATAGCCTGTGGAAGTTCCCAACACAAAACACATCAGATAAAATGTATTGAGGCTCATTCCGGGAACAAAAAGATAATAGGAAATGGCTAAAACCGAAGCGGCAATGAAGCCGATAACTACCTTCTTTCGGGAACCGATTAATTGACTAAACAGGCCACTTAATAGGTCTCCCGCACTGAGTCCGAGGTAGGCAAACATAACTGCTCTGGGGGCGTGAACAACTCCGTCCACTTGCATAGCTTTGGATAATTCGGGAGAGAATATGATAAGTATACCGATGATATACCATATAGGAATGCCAATGAAGACGCACCACAGGTATTTCAATGCACTTTCTTTTTTAGTGAAGATGAGATGAAATGCTCCACGCTTTACTCCGCTTTGTTTTACTTGGTTGAACATTCCTGATTCGTAAGTACCCACCCGCAATACCAACAAGGCCAAGCCTAAGGCTCCACCAACAAAATAGGCAGTTCGCCAATGGAATTTGTCGCCTATTAGCGAGGATAGCACGGCTCCTAATGCTCCGAAGGTTACGATAATCATTGTTCCCCAGCCACGCTTTTCTTTGCTCATTGTTTCGGAAATGAGCGTAATGCCAGCTCCTAATTCTCCGGCGAGGCCAATACCGGCAATGAAACGCAGGGCGGCATATTGCGGGATAGTTTCCACAAATCCATTTGCAATGTTGGCTGCTGAATATAAAAATATGGAACCAAACAACACGGAAACCCGCCCTTTAATGTCGCCGAAGATGCCGAACAGCAAACCTCCCAGCAGCATTCCGGTCATTTGCCAGTTGAGCAAAAATGACCCAACTGTCCGGAGTTCTGATTCGGCAATACCGAGATTGAGCAGGCTGGGTTTGCGGACTATTCCGAAAAGGGTGAGGTCATAAATATCTACAAAATAGCCTAATGCAGCAATAATTACTAATAAATACTGCTTTCGGGTGTTTAGCTCCATGCTATGCAACAGTTATTGGCGGACGCTCGGCTATCTTTTTAGCAATAGATGCTCTAATATCTTCGAGGCGACCTTT
>CANJNG010000165.1 GCA_947475205.1 Bacteroidota bacterium | reverse complement strand
CCCACCACCCCATCCGCCACCTTTCTGTCATTTCCCAAACGTGGCAATTTATTCTGTCCACCCAGTTTGCCCAAACTCTTCATGTAGTTTTTAAATGCTCCAGAATTAACTTGAGTTACCACCAATGGCCGCAGCACTTTTCCCACAATTAAATCCTTGTAATAGATGTTTTTGATTTGAAGCGTATCGTCAAGTGTTTGAGAAAAAGCTTTCAAATCCAATGGCAGTGAACCAAACTCAATCAGCCATTCGTGATAGGGTAAGCCTTCAGCAGGGTTAACCTGTGGGGCAACATGAAAATCAATTACTTCACCGCCGTGCTTGGCAATGGCAGCTTCCATGGCAGCTTCTACTTCTTCGGCAATAACATGTTCGCCGAAAGCGGAAGTAAAGTGCTTTATCCTGCCCGAGACCATAACTTTAAACGGATTCAAGGAGGTAAACTTCACTGTATCGCCAATGCTGTAAGCCCAAAGTCCGGCATTGCTGCTAATAACGAGTGCATAATTTACTCCCATCTTCACTTCACCCAAACTCAGACGGCTTGGGTTTTCATTGAAATATTCATCCGTAGGTATAAACTCAAAGAATATCCCGGAGTTAGTCATCAACAACAGGCCACGATCGGCTTGTTCGTTTTGGAAAGCAAAAAATCCTTCAGAAGCCGGGAAAAGCTCAATGCTGTCCACCTTTCCGCCCATAGACTTTTCAAACTTGGAACGATAGGGTTCATAATTTACTCCGCCATAAATAAACAAGGAGAAATTCGGAAAAATCTCCTTGATAGTTTTTCCACCTTTTGCAGCTTGCAACTTATCGAAATACATCTGTACCCAACTCGGTATTCCGCTGATGAGCGACATATCCTCGTTCAGTGTTTCTTCCACAATCTTGTCCACCTTGGTCTCCCAGTCTTCAATAATATTGGTTTCGTAACTGGGCATTTGATTTCGGCGAAGCACAGCCGGCACATGATGGTTCACAATTCCCGAAAGCCGTCCAAGGTTTATTCCGGCTTTCTTTTCCAGCACCGGACTCCCGCTTAAGAAAATTAACTTCTTATCCAAAAACGCACTATTACCCGTTTCGGCAATATAATTGAGCAAAGCATCGCGAGTGCTGTTTATGTGGTTCGGAATGCTTTCTTTGGTGATGGGGATATACTTCGCTCCGCTTGTTGTACCGGAAGTTTTAGCCAGATAAATGGGTTTGCCCGGCCAAAGAATATTTTGTTGCCCTTTAAGTATTAAATCTATGTATTCCTGAAAGCCTTCGTATTCCCGCACAGGAACTTTCTGTTTGAAATCGGCATAGGTTTTTATTTGCTCAAAACCATGTCGGCGGCCAAACTCGGTGGCTTTAGCCGATTCTATAAGCTGCTGAAAAATAGCTTGCTGATGCTCAACAGCATTGGCAGCCCACGCTTTTGTGCGGCGGCTGATGTACCAAGCAATGGGCTTACTTAAAATGGAGCGGATTCCCACAGCTTATTGCCAGGTCAAAGTAAATCGAACTGAAAATGAACCTTGAGTAAAGGTCAATGGAGATTGGCCGTAGTTGGAAGCATTATAAAAATCAACGTTGGTTACAGTTGACATAATGCTACCATAGTGCCATGCTCCTCCGCCATCATCATCCATTAAATGAATATCTGATTGAAAACTACCCGTAGCCGGAAAATTAACGGTTACAGGATTGCTTGCATAATCCCATTTTAAGCTACTAAGGGTAATAGTGTTATAAAACCTCAAATCATAATTAGTGTATATGTTATCATACGGATATGTAAAAGCAGCTCCAGCGTTAACTAAAGAAATATACATATCCGGATGATCGTTACCATCCCATTGGTCACCATTGGCCTGTTTGGTCGGAAAACCCAATATCTCAACTTTCATAATTTGAAATTTCGTGTAATTACCAGGATTTGAACTTCCATTGTTTCCTCCTCCGACGGTAATAGTAACCGTAGACTGATCATTTATAGACCCATCGGGCGAATATACCGTAAGTGTTACAGTGTAGGTTCCCGAGTTAGTCCAACTATGACTAACCGATTGCTCAGTGCTTCCGCTTCCATCTCCAAAATCCCATTTCACAGTACCAATATTTGAAGAGCAATTGCTGAAATTAACCGATTCGTTCACAACCACCGTTGATTTATCCTGTGTGAAGCATGACACCGGAGTAATGGTAGTTTTCTTACAGGAATTCAGTGTTATGAATACCGGTATTAGTATGATTAATAGATATTTGTTTGTCATGCTTAATTCTTAATCTTCATTTTCTCACTGTACTTTTCATACAGCTCTTTTTGGCTATTGTTCAAATCAATGGCCTTGCCCTTTATCCAGGCTTTTTCCACATTATTGGTCATCATATCCAAAGCATCACCCGAACTGACGAAAAGTGTAGCATCCTTTCCCGATTCAAGCGAACCGAGGGTGGCATCAATGCCTAATATTTTAGCAGCATTTAAGGTTATAGAAGCCAATGCTTCTTCTTTGGAGATACCATAAGCAGCGGCGGTTCCGGCAACGAAGGGAAGATTTCGGAGTCCCATTGCTTCCATACCTCCGGCATAATTAAGACAATATAGAATTCCGGCATTTTGCAGAGCAGTCGCTTGTTTGTAGCTTTGATCTACATCGCTATCGGCTTTGTCGGGTAGTTCGTGAAGGCGGTTCAGTATCACCGACACGTTTTTAGCTTTTAGCAAATCGGTAACTTTTCCGGCATCCCTCCCTCCTATTATGGTAATGTGTTTCACACCAAAATCAGTAGCTAATTGCACGGCTTCAACAATTTCCTTTACATAATCTGCATTAATATACAAGCTCTTTGTTCCACTGAAAAGTCCAGCCATGGCCTCAAACCGAATGTTCTTTTCGGGATGGGAATTAACCGCAGAATAGGCTTTTGCATCAGCAAAAAACTTACGAAGGTCACGCAGTTGGTTATCATATTCTTTGTTTTTATCTACTCCGCTGGGCTCGGCCCACCAACCTGTGCGGCTAAACCACGAAGGGAAATTTACATGAATGCCGTCATCGGTTTTATAAACGGCATCTTCCCAGTTCCAGCCATCGAGCATAAAGATAGATGATGTACCGGAAATAACCCCACCTCGGGGAACGGACTGCACAGTAAGAATCCCATTGCTACGTACCGTTGGAATAATCTTCGATTCGGGATTGAAGGCAATAAGCGAACGAACGTGCGGCGTATAACCACCTACTTCCTGCATATCGTTTGTGGCCCGTATTGCATCCACTTCATTTATTCCTAAAGTATTACAAGTACCAATAAAGCCGGGATATACATCCTTTCCGCTGATGTTTACTATATCGGCTTCGTCGGGATTGAGGCGGATAGTTTTAGAATCAGCCACAAAGGATATTTTTCCATTTTGGATACCAATAGCCGAACTTTCTATAACTTTTCCATTCCCGATATGTGCTCTTCCGCCCGATAAAACAAGTGCTTTTGTTTGTGAAAACGCCGGAAAGCTGAGCGAGAGAATGTAAAGTGTAAGTGAAGGAATGATTAATTTCATTACGGCAAAAGTAGGATGAATTGAGTTTCGATAATCCGCATTTTAATTCGCAACGGATTGAAATCCGTTGTTACAAATTGAATCATCCCTTTCGGGATTCACTATCCGGCGGCAGCGGAATCCCGGATGGGATGATTAACATTGTAGTGAGGGGTTTCAACCCGTCCGCATTTCAATCCACCCCGATTTCCGAATTAAGGAAATACTATCTTTGTCCGCATTCATTGAACTAATCAAAGAAAAAATAAATGAAAGGAATAATTCTAGCAGGAGGCAGCGGCACTCGCCTTCACCCATTAACGCTTGCCGTAAGTAAACAGCTTATGCCAGTTTACGATAAGCCTATGATTTATTATCCACTTTCGGTGCTGATGATGGCCGGAATAAAGGATATACTCATAATAAGTACACCCCACGATTTGCCCAATTTCGAGAAGCTATTAGGCGATGGAAGTCGTTTAGGTTGCAATTTTAACTATGCTGTGCAGCACGTTCCGAATGGTTTGGCACAGGCTTTTGTGATTGGTGAAGAATTCATCGGAAACGATAAAGCATCGCTCATTTTAGGCGACAACATCTTTTATGGTTCAGGAATGTGGAAGATGATGAAGGAAATTAACAACCCCGTAGGCGGAGTCGTGTTTGCTTATCATGTATCTGACCCCGAACGCTATGGAGTAGTTGAATTCGATAAAGACTATAATGCACTTTCCATTGAAGAAAAGCCCACTAATCCAAAATCAAACTTTGCTGTTCCGGGGCTTTACTTTTATGACAATTCCGTAATTGAAGTGGCCAAAAACCTGAAACCAAGCCCTAGAGGTGAATACGAAATAACGGATGTAAATAAATATTACCTCGAAAAAGGAAAACTAAAGGTGGCTGTTCTCGACCGGGGCACTGCTTGGCTCGATACCGGAACTTTTGCCTCATTGATGCAAGCCGGACAATTTGTTCAAGTAATTGAAGAACGCCAAGGCTTAAAAATTGGTTGCATAGAAGAAATAGCTTGGCGTATGAATTACATTACTACCGAGCAACTTGTAGAGATTTCGCAACCGCTGATTAAAAGTGGTTACGGGCAATATCTGGTGGAATTGGCAAAGTGAGAATAGAGTAGTGAGTATAGAGTAGTGAGAACCATTCGGCGGAAACCTGACACTACCATTAGTTACTACCCAATACTCTCTACTCTCTACTCTCTACTCTATACTCATTACTCATTACTCTATACTCTCTATTCCACACTCACTACCCACTACTCAATACCCAACAAAATGCTTCTCCTCCACGGTGCAATTGGCTCTAAGTCGCAGTTTGATGACCTCATTCCCCTTCTGAAAAAAAAGGGAATTATGGCTAATGCCATTAATTTTTCGGGCTATGGCGGATTGCCTATTCCTAAAGGCGGTTACACCTTTAAAGTATTTGCCAATGATATATTAAACTATGCCGATGTAAACAAAATTAACAAACTCAACCTCTTTGGCTACAGCATGGGAGGTTATGCTGCTTTTTATTTTGCCAAACAACACCCAGACAGGGTTGCTAAAATTGCAACACTCAATGTAAAGTTTAATTGGGATATAGCCACTACCCAAAAGGAAATGGCGATGCTTAATGCCAATAAAATATTGGAAAAGATTCCGGCATTTGCCACCAAACTTATTACCCAGCATGGTGCTGATTTATGGAAAGATGTTTTAACGGCTACTGCAGATATGATGGGAAACCTCAGCAAAGACATTGTGCTGACTGAGGAAGACTTTAAGCAAATTGGACATGAAGTACTGCTTTGTGTTGGGGATAAAGACACTACCACCACCATAGAAGAAACGTTGGCTATTCATCGGCAACTACCCAAATCTCAGCTTTGCATTTTCCCGAAAACACCGCATCCCTTCGATAAAATTAATATGGAGATGCTTGTTTTTCAGCTGAAGCGGTTTTTTGAGGATAAATAGTATCTAAACAAACACCAGTCCTCTACAAAAGAAAAAAGGCAGTTCGAATTACCGAACTGCCTTTTTGAATTAAGAAAGTTTGACCTATTTCCTCCTATTCTACTACTATCTTCTTTACCAATTGTGTTGAATTTGCATCAATTCTAATAAAAAACACACCTGAACCTAATTTTGAATTCAAATCGTTAAGTTCAAATTGCTGATTTCCGGCAGTTAAGGTTTCATTGGCAATATTCATTAATTTTCTTCCATCAAGGCCGTAGATGGCAGCTACCACTTGGGTATTTTGTTTTAGCGTAAACTGAATGTTTAGTTTATCGTGGGCAGGCATTGGAAATATGCTCAAGCCATTAACAATGCTTATATCATCTATTCCTGTGGCAGTATTTTCTATTACATCCAATGTAGAAACTTTGGTGGTGCCGCGGCTATTGGCAAATGCACCATAGAAGGTAAAGGCACCTGTACCGGCTGGCGGGGCCGTCCATTGAAAGTTCCAAGTTGCAGTAGCTGTTCCGCTCGATACAAAGATAGAGTGAGTAATCCATTTACCTGAAAGCACTTGTGATCCGGTTCCCGCAATCAAGGTACCTATTGCACTGCCACTTGCATTTTGTGGCGATACTTGAAAGCCCTTTTTGTTGTTCCCGGTAATAGCTGCTGTAATGGTATAGGTTGTTCCGGGAACATAGCCCGATGCAGGAATGGTAGATGTGATCATTCCGGCCTGGGTGGTAGGTGCACCAAAATGGCATCCGCTACTAAAACAAGTTGCTCCATCGGAAGGTGAACCACTGCGGCCCGATGGTGCACCATTGGGGTTAGAAATAGAAGTTTCGTTGCTTATACCCACAATTATTAGGGTTGCCATTACTGCGGCTACAGATAGTAGAGTTTTTCTCATTCGTTGCGTAAATATTTAATTTGGCTGCAAATGTAGATTATTAAAACCTCGCATCAAATTCAATATTTCGGCATTGTAAAACTATCAACAATAAACCCATTACAACAAACTGCTTATTAAATACTTGCAGTTTAAGAGTTGAAATTTAGGGTACTAAATTTAGATTTAGACTAAATAAGAACTGGCGATTTGGTTAAGAGATAGGTAAAGACTGGTAGATATAAAATTTGGATTGCAATAGAATCTCAAACTTTAAATCCCCAATTAGGTAAGTGCCTATTTGTTTACTTTGTAAAATATAACTAATTAAAATAACGCATGAGCAATTTAAGCAAATCCAATATTGATACTTTCCTTCAAACCAACAACGACTGGGCATTAAAGAACAATGGTATAGAGAAATATTTTGTTTTCAAGGATTTTGCTTCCGCCTTTGCCTTTCTTACCAAAGTGGCTTTGCTATCCGAAAAGATGAACCACCATCCCAATTGGTCGGGAGTGTATAACAAGGTTCATATCCGGCTAACAACCCACGACATTGGGGGGCTTAGCCAATTGGATATTGCTATGGCCAAAGAAATTGATTTGTTGTAATGAAACGCTTTTCCGAGGTTTTATACTATTTTCAAAATTAGCTTAGTCGAAATAAAATATAGCGGCAATAGTTAATTGCCTCCCTCCTACTCTTCCAGTCCCAATCCTTTCAATTTAGATTCCACTTTCTTGCTATAGGTTCGCGAAATTGTTAGTTCTTCATCAGATGAGAATTAATTTATCCATTTATATTGGAATTTGTTTCATTTGTGGGAGGAATACGAAAATGAAATGATACTGAGGGATAAAGACCGCAATGATCTTGGGCATATTTTCTCTTCCACAGGCACAGCCTTTGAGGGGTCAGCGTCAAAAGTTGGGGAGTAAAAGATAAAAGTCTACATTTATGGTTTAAATATAATCCCCATTCTACCTACATTTTTCAATGAAGTATTTCCAAGCGAGATAATCGCCTACTTCGATATAACCCACCATCAAGTTTTGTGT
>CANJNG010000164.1 GCA_947475205.1 Bacteroidota bacterium | reverse complement strand
GTCGGCTTATCGCCGCCATCGCTAACAAGGTATATTAAGCCCATTAGAGCTTTGAATTCCTCCCAATTCATTTGGTTCATCAGCTTTACGAATTCCCTTGTGGCTTCAGCTTGATGAGGCTCTACACCTTCAAATAAATCATCTTCATTTGCGGCAGAAAATGAAGCGGCTGGTGGAGCTGTTGCGGCTGCTGTTGGTGCGGCAAGTTGGATTGGCTGAATTTTTCCGCCAAAAACATCGGCTACTGTGGCCTCATCCACACCAATAGCTTTAAGTAGTTTAGGGTTATTAACGACAAAGCCCTCAAGCCCGTTTGAAAGAATGCTGCCAAAAAACTTACCCCACTTGTCGCCATCGGCTGTTATTCCTTGGTTTAGTCCGTTAATTTCTCCATCTGCATCAATTAACTCAGCTTCCAGCTCTGCAATTCGATTGTTAAGCCTTTCGGTTTCGGCGGCAAACGCTCTTTCCTTTTCAGCTAATATAGCTTTGGCCTTATCAACTTCTGCATCGGCCTTTTGCCTTATCATCATAAATTGTAATGATACAATAGCTGGGTCGGAAGATATTGGCTGCTTATCAAAGTTGTCTAAATTGCCAAATCCAGCCAAACCACTTACAGGGGTTGGGGGCGTAGTTGTTTGAGCTTGTTTCTTGACAATAAGGGTCAATGTTTTTGAAGGCTGTGCATCTTTGCGGCCTGAACCTTCAAAAAGTAATAGTTTAGCTTGCGGAACTTCACGGGAAATGCAATGCTCTACTTGTTTAAGTAGCTCTGCGGGGTTATTGGTCGGCTCGAAAATTGTATCTTCAAAGCTGCCATTAACCTGCCATTTTGCAATAACGGCGTGTTTGCTCGGTGGGTTTCTTGGAGTACCCTTTTGCTCACGCTCTTCAAATTCAGTGCGGCTCTTGTCCAATATCTCACAGATAATATGAACGTCAGGAAATATCCTGTAAATTTCTGTATCACTCATTGGCTTCTCGTTTTAATAAAGTGAATAATTGTTTTAAAAATGTTGGTTTTTGCGGTGGTGTCCTTCTAAGCAGAGGAGTAACCGCTAAGAATTCGATATTGATTCCCGGATTCTGCAAAATGAGCAACTTCCCTTTGAAGGAAGGATATTGATAGCTCTGCATAGTATTGAAATCAACAACGGTTGGATATACGTTGGCTTGTGGTGACCCCACAGGAACAACTGAAAATTGATTATCTTCACCAATAACAAGTAGGGTAGTGAAGTTTGGGTTTGTGTTCAAATAATACCAAGCGTTTTTAGTATCAACTTCCTGCTGTGTAGCAAGAAAGTTCTTGTAATAAACAGGCTCAACCGTGTATTCGCAAATACCCATGTTGGTCATGTCCATATCAATTTTTGATGCTAAATAATCGTTATACATCGCAATGTACTTTTAGGTAGATTTTTACTGTGTAAGCTGCTCCAATAGCTACGTTAGGAGATTCATCTCTGAACATTCCCTGAATGCGGCTATTTTGGTTTAGCTCCTGCGGCTCTGTAAGCTCCATATACTGCGTTTTCCTTAGTTGCGTAGCAGGGTTGTAGCTTTCGGCGTAACCGCTAAATATGTGCTGTGCCTTAGAATTGATTTTTAAAGCAACTGAACCTACTTTTCTGTTTGCCTGTGGCAATACTGGTGAACCTACCCAATATGCAATTAGCTCACGAGCTTCGGGGGGTAAGTCAAATTCAAACTGAACAGGAAATAACGCTAAAAGCTGGTGAACTACCGTGAAGGTGTAAACCAAATGCCTCTCTCGATATTGTCTTTCTGTTTCCACAGTTCGTTTGAATTAGGCTTGTTTAATGATAAGGTCGTTAGTCAACCACAAATAAATGGTTACACCATAAGTTAAACCCGAAGTGTCGGTATATTGGGAAACAAGCTGATTCCCTTCGGCCTTATACGGCTTGTCGAAAAACATAAACTTCTCCTTTGGGGCAACTTCCTGTCCAGCATAAAGCATTTTAGCTTCATAGCCGCCATCAAACACAATTTCGCCTCCAATGGATAGCGGTTGACTGAAAGTAGAACCTACAAGCCCTGCGGGGTTTGTGGCCTGAACTGCAATTGCAATTACATTTTTGAAAGTTTGGTCGATAACTTCCTGTAATGGATAATTACCAGCACCAGCTACGGGTATTGTGAATTTTTGGTGTCTGAAAGTTCTTGTACTCATTTTGCGTTTGGTTGATGGTGTCTTTTTGGTTTAAAAAGCAAAAGCCGCACCCCCAATGCAGGGGGTGCGTTTTTGCCTATCCACAGAGAGAAGCCGAGGATTGTTTTTTAGTTTTCGCTGATTTGTGCCCCGTGCAAAATCACTTTACCCCAAGGATTAACAAAACCCCCTGCGAATGCTGCTACTACGTTTACGGGTAACTTCAATTCAGCGTTTGGAAGAACCCAAAAAGGATTATCCACAACATACGCTCCAATCGCACGGTCAGTTCTGTTCGTGGTGTCGAAGGTTTTGTTTGGGGTTTTTGCTACTTTCTCCAATCCAGCTACGGTAAAGTACCATTCGCCGTTTAACACGTTTGACGGTGCAATTGCGTAGGCAGCATCCAAACCGTTGTTTAACGGTGATGGGCCGGTTATAAATTGAATAGCTGTAACCAAGAACGGACGATTGTTGGTGATAACGGCTTGGCTTACGTTACCGATTCCGGGCGTTGCAACATCGCCAGTGGTGAACATATCAATAATTCCTTGTGTAAGGATTTTTGATTGGTACAATTCCACATCAGCAATACGCAATTTTTTTCCCATAAGTCCTTTGCGGTACTCTTCAGGAAGCAAGTCAAGGCGTTTTAAAACCTCGGTGCGGCTGTCTTTGCCGAAAGATACAGAGCTAACGCCCTCTCCACCTTTGCCAGCATTAATCATGCTGCCTTTATGACCTTTACGGGTCAAGTGGTTGAACTTTCTGCGAACAACGCTTGAGCGGGGCATTTTAGCAACCGCTTCAATTAATCCATCCAGTTCTTCTCCGTTTAGAAGACCTAAGCCCAAGATAGCTACATCTTCAGGGCCGCTTAATAATGATTCGTAATTTCCCATTTTGTTTTTGTTGTGCTATCGCTGTGCGGATAGCGGGTTATTTTTTGTTTTGTTTTTTTGTGGATTCCGTCCACAGTCGGTTTTTATTGTTTTTGGTTTGAATTACACGATTTCGTAGGACGGTGTTTCTTCTTCGGCTTTGTCCATTTCGGATTGAAGCATCCAAAGCGGCTTTGGCTTGCGGTATTGACCGTAGTCGCCACCATCAAGTTCAGGGTCGCCAATTTCGTCAGGGTCGCCAAGCAATCCTGCTACTTCACGGCTCGGTAAGTCGGGCATATATTCAGAATTGTGGGCAGCAAGCACACGAGCTGCTGCGGCTTGTTCGGCGGCTGTGAAGGTTGCTTCAAGACCGTCAAATTCTGATTCGCCTAACATTCCAAGTCCTAAGAATTTTGGAACTGCTGGAACATACGTTCCAATTGCTTTAACCGCTCCTGATACACCAGCACCGTAAGCGGCACATTCGCCGATTTCGCCTGTGTGTTTGCGGGTTAAGTAAAGCCCTGTTGCTACTGCAAGCTGTGTGGCGGGGTTTGCCAGCTTTTTAATGCTGAATTTTTCATCGGCATAGTCCACTTTCAGAACTTTGTCAACTACCATACCTGCACCTCGTGCAACTGCTAATCCGAGGATAAATCCTGCGGGTTTGGAAATGTAGCTGGGTATGCCGCTTGTCATTTTATTGACTGCGTTTCCAAACCCAGACAAGCCGGACCTCCGATTTCCTTTTCTGCGTTTGCTTTTTGCATTTGCAGTGCTTGATTTTTTTGCTGTCTTGCTCATTTTTTGTTAGAGATTTTAGCGGTTTATATAAAATTGTGGATGCCGTCCACAGTCGGTTATTCTTTTTAGCTAAGTGTTAAAACTTTGGCAACTGAACCATTTTTGCTTTTTTTGTGGCCTCCTGATAGAGCTGGTTGGGTTGGTGCAATTTGGCGGGGGCTTTGTTCGTAATTGCCGCCTTTCTTTTTATCGAAAGCTCCTGCTGCATACAATCCGCCACCAACTAAAGTCGCTCCACCTATTGCGGCTATCGCTTTATTTTCGCCTACCCAATTCATCAACTTTCCAAAGAACCCATCGCCCATAGTGCTTTTCATTTTCTTGTCGTTCTCTTCAAAAAGTTTCTGTGCTTCAGGGGAAAGTCCTTTTTCGGGATTGGTGGCGAAGTCTTCTAAAGACTTATCTTCAAGGTCGCTCCCTGTTTTAGCTTTGTAAAGCTGTTTAGCGGCTGAAACCATGCCTGTTGCTGCTGGTAATAGAGCTTCGGTTGTGTCAAGCACTTCCGAACCCGATTCGCCATTTTCGCCCTTTTCTGCATTTCGTTTCGATTTCTTAGCGTTTCGTTTCGCTTTATTGGTGGCACGTTTCGCTTTTCGGGCGGCTCTCCGTTCGGCTTTTGATTTTCGGCCAAGCTCTCCAAGCTCTGCATCCGTTTCGTAGCCCGTTACTCCATCGTATTCGTCAAACCCGTCTAATTCTGGGTCAACTCCTTCCATATTGGCCGTAACATTTTGAGCTGCATCGCCAGCGGCGTTTGCAACATCGGCTACTTTGTCCGAGGTGCTTTCCTCATCGCCATCGCCAGCGTTGTTCTTTTTCAGAACGGCAGCAAGCGTAGCAATCAGCGTGGCTGCGGCTGCAATTGAAGAACCTATAATTACAGAGGTTGGTTCACCAAGTCCTTGCAATTCAGGGTCGTTACCATAGAATGCAACACGGCCATCGCACTGATACAATTCGCCTAATCCTGCAACTGTGGTTTTAGTTGCGGGGCGAATGCGGGGCTTAAAACCCCCCTTTTTGCGTTTCTGCCAGCCTTTCGCAAGAGCTTGAATTAGCTTTTGAGTTTTACCTCCAAGTAAGTTCTCCCACTTGTCGGCAAACTGTTTTGCGGCCTTTACTTTACGCTCCCAAAGGGCTTTTGATATTCCTGCGGAAGTAGCTCCGCTTTCGGTCATAAATCCTGGGAATAGCTTCTTTGCAATGTTGAAAAAGTTGAGTTTCGCAGCAAGCAAAAAACCATTCCTTGCAGCTACCATCAGCGGGTTGAATTTTTGGATTCCCTTAAAAACTTTCTTTCCAGCTTCCTTGATTTTTTTCCAAAACTTCCCTTTCTCCCGTTTACGTTTTCCGAGGTCGCCCAAATCATCGTCAGCTCCATCAAATGAGCTATCGCCAAGTCCGTGCAATCCAGCTACGCCGTTGATTTCACAAAGGCCGTTTATACGCTCTTCCTCTTTTACAAGGTCGTCAATTGCAAGATGATGGTTTTTCGTTCCCCAATGCTTCAATGCGTGGTCAATCATTGACAATTGTGCCAAAGCTCCACCGGGCAACGACATTACGGAAGCGGGGTATTTCGCTATGTATTGGCGGGTTTTGAGAAGATGATTATACAAGCCTTTTTTGTGCCTGAACTTGTCGTTTCCTGAAAGCTGGTCGGTTTCTGTTCCAGCCAATCCTTCCATATCGTCAAAATCACGGCCACAAAGGATTCCCATAAGGTCGTCCTGTGCGTTGCCAATTTCAAGCTCTTCGGGTGCGTTAATTTCGTCTATGCCATTCAAAAAGGCAATAGGCATTCCAAGTCCATTCATTGTATTAAGGGGGTTAATAAGTGTGTCGAATTTGTCGCCGAACGGTTCTTCTTTGTTGAACTCATCCAGCACGCAATCCATGATTATTTTTACTGAGTTTTTGCTATCGTAAACGGCAACGTAAACGTGCTGCCAGTCGCCTGTGTACTTAGTTACACGCAAGAAAAAAGGGATTCTAAGGTTATATAGAATTGAACCAATTGTGATACTCATGCAATCACAATCAATACCTGTAAAGCGGTCTTTCCATGAGCGTTGGAATGACCTAAGTTGCTCTAATCCGTCTTGGTCTTTTGCGTATTGAAAGTGGTTGTAAACGAATTCCCATACGGCTTGAAGCAACTTAGGTAAATCCTTGTTTTGATGGTAGCCTGTTTGAGCTGCGAGCATTTCAGCAATCTTCTTAGCTTGCCAATGGGTGTTAATGATTATTTCCTTCATTTGCCCAACGGTGTCCTTAACATTGCCGTCTTTATTTACAATATCCTGCGTGTATTTTGCTCTTGGTATAAGAGCATCGTACTTTTTCGTGGGGTTTATTTCCCTTTGATATTTGGCTACCATTTTAGATATATGTGTCTAAAGGCTCTTCAAGCGTAAATCCGTAAGCGTGAACTATGGTTTGAAGCGTGAGCTTGCGTTGTGGTTGGCTCTTTCCTGTAAAGCGGCCAATGAAGTATTTAACTGCATCCGTTCCACCTTGCACAAACTCCTTAACAGGCACGGTAAAATCAATTGTCAACCTTACTGTGCTGTGTGGGTTTAGCTCGTATTTCTTTGCTTCGGGCTTGCTTGAGGCTATCTGAATGTTTTGGTAGTAAATATTCGCCGTAGGGTGGCTGAATGATAGCGTTCCGAAAGTGGTGTTTGTGATTTTTATCGGAACTGAAACGGGAATAACGGCTTCGTTTTTTCCTGTTTTTTCGTTAAAGATGGCTTCAGGAATTTTCATTTTAGGTTTGCCATCAAGCCCGATTTCCAACTTCTTTCCAGCGTAAACCTTTGTAGCTCCCCATCCAATTGCACCCAAAATTCCAGCACCTAACAGTGTGGAAGCAACCTGAATGAATAGGTTATGTTTGGTTGAAGATTCAGCGGGCATTAGTTTGATTTATTCTTGGTAATAGCATCTAAAGCCCATTTAGTTAAGTAGCTTATCGTGGCCGATACAAAAGCGAAAAATGCTACTTTCAGTACGGCAAACGAAAAATCTAATACATGGAAGTCCATTATTCCCGCTGTTAATCCTCCTATTGTTCCTCCTGTGAGTGTCCACACTGTATATTCGTGATGGGTGTACCATTGGTGAAAGTGAATTAGGAGCGTTGATAGCGGGTTCATACGTTTTGAAGGCACAAATATTTGTTCAATTTTTGGCGGCGTTTTGGTGTAGGCTGCCTTACCAATGCTTTTGTGTTTGTAAGCTGGTGTTTTGTGTTTAAAGGGGGCGAAAGGCGGCTAAAAGCGGCTTTCGCTAAAATAAAAGGCATTAAAAAAGCCCTCGTGAAAACGAGAGCGTACCCTGTGTTATAGGATGTGTTTATTTCTTTTGCGGCGGGTAAGTCGGTAACGGGTCGGCTTTGGTTTGCTTATTTAGTTTTTTATGCAGCAATGTTTATACTTCCTTCCGCTCCCACAGGGGCAAGGTTCGTTTCGTTGCACTTTGGGCGTGGGTTTTTCGTAGGGCGTATGTCGCTCCACACGGCCAACATTAACCTTTTGGAAGGGTAGCGGCTTGTACGGTTCATAGGGTTGCTCCACTTGCTCTTTGTTTGCATCCAAGAACG
>CANJNG010000163.1 GCA_947475205.1 Bacteroidota bacterium | reverse complement strand
GCTCCCGTGCAAATCAGCCCATTGTAGAGCACCTGAAATCAAACATTAGCCCTGCTGCAATTAATGGTTTAATGCAAAGCTTCATTCACATGACTTGTAACCGGATTTTCCGAACCAAACAGCGGCAGCACGAATTGGTGGTCTATGATTTTTTGTTTCGCTATTATGGTTCTGAGCTGGCGAAACTCAAGAATGTGAAGAGTGTTTAATACCAATTATTAAATTATGTACAACTTGGAGGCAAATTCTACCTTTGCCCTAATTTATACACATCAGGTTGGAATTTCGGATTAAAGCCACAGACAAGCATTCTAAGGCACGGCGAGGCGAGTTATTGACAAGCCGCGGAACTATTCAGACACCCATCTTTATGCCGGTGGGTACGGCAGGCACAGTAAAAGCCGTGCATCAGCGGGAATTGCAGAACGACATAAAAGCAGAGATTATTCTCGGGAATACCTATCACCTCTACCTACGCCCCGGAATCGAGATTTTGAACAAAGCAGGCGGCCTGCATAAATTTAACAATTGGAATAAACCTATCCTGACAGATAGCGGAGGCTATCAAGTATATTCCTTAGCAAAAAGCCGGAAAATTACCGAAGAAGGCGTGAAATTCAAATCGCACATTGACGGGAGTGCCCATTTTTTTAGTCCCGAAGGAGTAATGGATATTCAGCGAAACATCGGAGCCGACATTATGATGGCCTTTGATGAATGCACACCCTATCCCTGCGATTATGAATATGCTCGAAAGAGCTTGGACATGACCCACCGATGGCTAAATCGCTGCCTGAAACGCTTTGCCGAAACCGAACCGCTTTACGGCCACAGCCAGTCGCTGTTCCCCATTGTGCAGGGCAGCACTTATAAAGATTTGAGGCAACAATCGGCTAAGGTAATTGCCGAAAAAGAGGCCGACGGAAACGCTATTGGCGGATTAAGCGTAGGCGAACCCGCCGAAATGATGTATGAACACGTGGCGATTGTGAATGAAATTTTGCCCGAAAGCAAACCCCGATACCTTATGGGAGTGGGCACACCGGCCAATATTCTGGAAAATATTGCTTTAGGGGTGGATATGTTCGACTGCGTAATGCCTACCCGCAATGCCCGCACCGGAATGTTGTTTACCTGGCAAGGGAAAATAAACATCAAAAATGAAAAGTGGAAAGATTGTTTTGAGGCAATCGACCCACAAGGCACCACTTGGGTGGACACCGATTTCACGAAAGCTTATCTCCGACACCTCTTCCACAGCGGCGAAATGCTTGGCCCCATGATGGCATCGGTGCATAACCTCGGTTTTTACCTCGATTTGGTTCGCACTGCCCGTCAAAAAATTGAGGAAGGCATTTTCAATGAATGGAAAAATGCTGTGGTGGTGGATTTGGATCGGAGGCTATGAGATTTTTTATTCAAGGAATTAATCGGAATTGAATGCGGTTAAATAAAATCATACTTCTTGGCCCAGCCTATCCGCTACGTGGAGGAATTGCTGATTTTAATGAAGCACTTGCAGCCGCATTAGCAAAAGAATTCCAAACAGAGATTGTATCATTCTCCCTTCAATATCCTGAGTTTCTCTTTCCCGGCAAAACACAATACGATCACAGCAATCCGCCGAAGGAATTAAAAATATCCTCCCGTCTAAACTCAATAAATCCCTTTAGTTGGCTTGCTACGGCTCTGTACATTCTGAAACAAAAGCCCGATGTGTTGATTGTCCGCTTTTGGTTGCCGTTTATGGGGCCGAGTTTAGGAACAGTGAATTATCTGGTTCGATTGTTTTCCAAAACGAAAATTATTGCCATTACCGATAATGTTATCCCACACGAAAAGCGTTTTGGTGATAGGTTCTTCACGCGGTTCTTCTTAGGGTCGTGTGACGGATTTATAACTATGTCGGCTTCGGTGCTGAACGATTTAGATACGTTTGGCGGTAGGAAACCCAAGCTATCTACCCCACATCCTGTTTATGATATTTTTGGGGAAAAGGCCGATAAGCAAAACGCTTTAGCTACACTTAACCTTAATCCCGATAAAATCTATTTGCTTTTCTTTGGGTTTATTCGTGAATATAAAGGCTTGGATTTGTTGCTAAAAGCTATGGGAGAAGAAGTCCTAAAGAACAATTCAACGTTGGAACTTATTGTTGCCGGGGAGTTTTATGAGGACGAACAGCCCTACCTCAATCTCGTTGAAGGTTTAGGGATTTCAAACAAAGTTCATTTCTTCAACCACTTTATTCCTTCCGATGAAGTAAATCAGTATTTCGCTGTAGCCGATTTAGTGGTGCAACCCTATAAACACGCCACACAAAGTGGGATTACTCAAATAGCCTATCATTTCGAGAAACCAATGATAGTTACCCGTGTGGGTGGTTTGCCCGAAATTGTAAAAGACGGTTTTTCGGGATATGTAGCAGAACCCGAACCCAAATCAATTGCCGAGGCCATAGAAAAGTGGTTAAGCACAAAAAAGGCCATCGACTTCGAAGCAAACGTTTCCAAAGAAAAAGAACGCTTTAGCTGGAAAGCTTTTGTAGGGGAAATAAAAGAGTTGGCTGGAAAGATTTAGCGAATATTTCAACAAAAAATGGTGGTATTCATCATTCCCCCACCACCACAAACTCCGTTCGTCTATTTAAACTTCTTCCGGTTTCATCTGCATTTGAAGCTAGCGGTTTTGTTTTTCCAAAACCTTTGTAGGAAAGGCGTGAAGCTTCGATGTTAAGCGTAGTGAGAAAGCTATACACAGCCTTCGCTCGGTTTTCCGATAGTTTCAGGTTTTCGGTATCGCTGCCTAAGTTATCGGTGTGGCCGTGAATAGCCACTTTCAGATTTTGATTCTCCCGCAAATAAGCTCCGAATTCGGTGAGAATATTGGTGCATTGGTCATTCAAATCCCAACTATTGCTTTCAAAATTTATATCGTGAATGCGATACGCTCCGCCTTTCTTCACTTTTTTAATCTCCATATCCATCACTTTTGGTTTTCCTGCAAGGGCAGTGTCTTTCTTGGAGAAATAATGACTTTCAAAGGCGGCACTATCTTTCTTGACAGTAACCACCATATCCTCTTTCATGCTAAAAACCGCTACATATTTCCCTGAAACAGAATCAACCGGAATGTGATGGATTTCCTTTGTTTTCAGATTCTTTATTTCGATGCGGGCATTCTTTACTGGTTCGTTTTTCTCATCCTTGAGTTCCCCTTTCAGAAACATTACCTTTTCGGGACGGGCTTCCTTGTATAAACTGAAAGAATATAAATCCCAACCTCCGGCCTTTTTCAAAACATTGGACGAGAAATAGCCTGTTTGTCCATCGGTGCTAACAAAAAAGCCCAAATCGTCGGCATCAGAATTAATGGGATAACCAATATTTTTAGGGGTTTGCCATTTGCCATCATCGTTTTGGCGGGTATAAAAAATGTCAAAGCCACCCATCCCGGGAAGGCTATCGCTCGAAAAGTAAAGGGTATGACTATCGGAGTGAAGAAAAGGCGACTTTTCGTGGCCGTGTGTGTTTATGGTTGTTCCTAAATTAACCGCTTTCCCCCAAATCCCTTTGGAATCTTTTTGGCTCATATACAAATCCATATTGTCTTCGCTGCCTATTTCATCTTTGCGGATACTTACAAAAAACAAGGTTTTCCCATCTGCGGAAATGGTCGGTTGTGCTTCAAATGATGTGAGCTGATTTACGCCCGGACCAAGGTTTTGCGGCACTGTCCAGTCTTCTTTCTCATTCAAATGGCTTTCAAAAATATCGCAATTGTAATAACCTGTGGCGGTAGCTTTGCAGATAGTAACGTAGATGGTTTTATTGTCAACTGATACGGTTGCACCGCCCACATTGTCGGTGAGATTAAAGGGTGGAGCCATTTTTTCGCCTTTATCGAACTTGCCGTTTTTAGCTTGAGAAAGGGTAAACTCCTCCACCTTTACTGCTACACTTCCGGCTAATGAATTTTTGCTAATCCGTTCCGATTTTCGGGTAAAAAAGCACAACTCGTTGTCCGGTGACACGATGGCCAAATATTCATCGTCTTTTGTGGAAATCCCTTCCACTAATTGTGGATCGAACGGTACAGGGTTTTTCAAAACATTGGCATAGAAGTTTGCCGTTGCTTCCATTTTCTCTACCTCTGCTCTGCGTTTCTCATAATCCTTGGGAAGAAACTTTTCATCGGCAGGCTGAAACTCCAAGAACTTATTGAACTGAGCAAGTGCTTCTTCGTATTTCTTCGCCCCAAAAGCCAATGAACCGAGGAAATAATAAGGGTACGGATGATAATTAGGGCAAAGCTCAGTCACTTTTTTCAGCTTATCGGCGGCAAATTTGTAATCCATCCGAGGGTTCTTTTCGGCCAATTTTATATTCTCGTAAGCAAAGTCATAGAGGGCTGCGTAGTGGTCGGGTTCGAGTTCCACCACCTCTTTCAACAGTTCTCTTCTTTTGGATGATAGTTTCTCTTTTCGTGCTTCTTCGTATAAAGATTTGGCCTTTTTGTTTGCGGGTAATTCGCAGGGAAACTCCTGAGCCGATGCACTAATCCATACAAGACTAAATGCAACAAAGAACCAAACTTTGTTCATTAAATATTTTTTGCAAAAGTATTAGAGAAACCTAAGAGATTCGGCTAAAAGCTATTTGTTCTTCACACAAATCAGGTTTTCACCCATGAAATAAATGCTAAAATCAAACTGAGCAATGGCGTTAAAAAAAGCCTTGCTTGTTCCTTTTCTGTAGCGGTCGTTAAGTTCTATAATCAGAATATTGGTAATGGAAAGCCATGAATGGTAATTTTCGGAGAATAGCTCCACTTCCGAACCTTCAATATCCACCTTCAAAATGTCTATCTCTTTTATATTATGTTCCTTTACAATAGCATCAATCGATACGGCTTTTATTGAATCGGAGCTTGGAGACTGGGTTTCTACCACCGAAAACGCCCAATGTGAATTATCATATATGCTTTCCACATTCAGCCAAGCTTCGCTCGACCATATTCCGGCATTTATGCATATAATTCCCGAATACGGCTTTGTATTTAACTGCAATTGCTTGAAATTCGACTGCTCGGGTTCAATAGCATAAATGTTTGCCTCGGGATATTTATTCTTAAAATAAACTGAAGCATAACCCACATTGGCACCGCAATCAATTATAGTTTTAGGTTTCATACCCTGCGTATCAATTTCGTAATCTTTATGAAAAAATATTTGGTAAAATGTGGGAATATCGCTGGTTTTATTTCTAAGAAAAACCGGATATTTAATGTCCTTTAAGGCAATTTCAATGGTTGAAGCCGAAGAGTATCGTGTTTTGAAATAGACTTTTAACCCATCCTTAATTCCCAACTTCAAAATATGGGTTAGGAAGTCAATAGTTACGTTCAGAAAATCGAGGATTGCTTTTTTCATTTATCAACTTAAAAATAGTAAGGTTCGAGTAACGAGTCCGCCGATTTTTGTTTTTGTGAAGGCAGTTTTCCGGTAAAGCAAATAGAAAATCGCTTTATCCATGATGCTGCGGTTTAGCTGAAACGAATCGGGTTTTGAGTGGGCTTTTTCCTTCGCTTTATTTACCCAGTTTACTTCCCATATATTAGCCAATTTGAACTTAGATGTTCCATGTTCGGCTATCCAATTATATACATCTTCGTCCCACCAATAACTGCCAAGAATTATATTGCTTGTGAGGTCGATATTTAGTTTTTGGTAGCCTTCAATCCACGAGTTATTTATTGGAGTTAAAGTTACCGTTTTTAAAAAATCTTTTACTGAATACGGAAGTTGATACTTATCCCGCAATTCGGTAGGTGACAGATTGTTCTTAAGCATCTCGAAGCACTGATACCAACGGTTTTTGCTTTTCGTTCGGTTATAGTCCACAAAATCGAGGTGCAAGACTTTTACTTCACGCAAATTTAAAACCTTTGCTCCGGGAGGCCAAGGTAAACGGATGTTGTGAATGTTAGACTGCGAGGTATTTTCAATACTTGCCGAGTTGTCGTCCATCAAAGCCACTATCATTTGCAGTGGTGCGAAATAATTCAAATTCATTGTTTCGGGTGAAATATTTACCCGTTCAATCATGCCTAAATTTCCGGGTGGCATCGAAATCAAGGATTGCCATTCGGGCGATTCCATATAATTTGCCGACAGAAACTCGTCAGCATCCAAAGCAAGAATGAGTCTTCGTTGGCCAATTTTCCGGGCTTCATTTATCAAAAGTTTGGTACGCTCAAACTCGTTGTAATTACCCGGATTATTGATTACGATTACATTGCTGTGTGCTTTTGCAATCTCAACGGTGGCATCACTCGAATTTTGGTCAGCTAAAATTATATAGTCGGCCCAAAGCGAAGTAGCTTTTATGAATCGTTCAATAATCCACGCTTCATTCTTTACCGGACAAATGCATATTTTGTAGAGTTTATCTTCCATCTTAACGCAATTTAGCTACTATGAATTTTGGCAAATTTGTCTTTCATCTTTAGGAAATAGCTTTCGTAATATGTGTAGGAAACGTGCGACACCGCCAAGGTTAGCCCCACCGAAAGCAGATACACAAACATATGGATAATCAATGAGTTTTCTGCAACATCGGTAAATATTTTCTTTCCCAAAGCAAGTACCAAAAGTACAATTACCCAGTGAAAAACATACAGTCCATAAGATACTTTGCCTAAATAATTGGTAATCGGATTTTCTATTTTAAAGATGTTCTTAGGATTGGTAGCCACATTCAAAATAACTGTGGCAAACAAAACGGCATACACTTCATCAGTAAAATACTTAAAGTGCATTCCGAACAGCCAGCCTCCAAAGCCCAGCATTATGCACAAAAACTGAACACTTGGATGATAGAAAGCCGACAGTATTTTTTTCTGTTTTGTGAATACAAAATACGACATCAATCCGCCCATTGCCATACAGTTTATTTGAAAAACGGGCAAAAATAGCTTGAGTTTTGTAACAAAATAGAGTAATGGACCCTGGAAATTAAAATGTGCCAGACTGTAATCCACAAAATGGGGCAATAGCGAAATAGACACAAAAACAAAGCACAGCACCCAGAAAATATGTTTCGTAGAGGACACCAACCACGGCCAACCCCAATAAAACTGCTCTTCGGTGCCAATTGTGCCCAACTGAAATGCTCCGCCAGCCCCGCCAATTCCAATTACTGCTAAGTTGGGTACAAGGAGAAAATAAATTGCAAAAACTGACAAAAAGTTATCGGCGGTAATGGGTAGTCTTCCCGGATAGTCAGTCAGGATTTGAGGTAAAATAAAGAATACAAAACCAATTAGCAGGTAATAGATTGGCCAAATACGCAAGGCTCGCCGCACATAGAAATCAAATATGCTTATTTTCTGAAAAGTCTGCTTTTCGGCCAGCAATAAGTAGGTAATCAAAAATCCACTTAATACATAAAATAATACAACACCCAAATGCCCGGAGGTATACCTAAAAAAATCAAATGAATCGTAAATATGGCTGTATCCAAATTCCTTTTTTGAAAGTTCGATATGGCAAAACACTACCGAAAAGGCACCAATAAATCGTAATGCGTTTAATCCTGGGAAATGAACTTTCATTTACTGTATC
>CANJNG010000162.1 GCA_947475205.1 Bacteroidota bacterium | reverse complement strand
CACAAGAGAAAACCCTAATTACACGAAAGAAAATCGAAGTGACACAAAAGAAAACCCCAATTACACGAAAGAAAATCGAAGTGACACAAAAGAAAACCCCAATTACACGAAAGAAATTCGAAGTAACACAAAAGAAAACCCCAATTACACGAAAGAAAATTGAAGTGACACAAACCCTAATTACACGAAAGAAATTCGAAGTCACACAGTATAGTATACACTCCCAGCGTCTCGGTACGCTAGGTACCCAAGGCCTCCGGCCTGTCTTAAAAAATCACCCTATAACAAGTCTCACATCTCAAGTCCCCAATCTCAAATCTCCAAATGATCAAACTCCTCCAACTCCTCCTTTCCTTCACACCCGCCCAACAACAAACCTTCCTGCTTTGGTTGGGTTCACCATGGTTCAATACCGATAAAAGCCTCGCCAAGATTTCCGAAATGCTGTATGCAAAAGAAAACACTATTTCGATGGAAGAACTTTGGAAGGCCATATTTCCCACTAAAGCCTATAATCAGCAAGTTCTCAAAAATAAACTTTCCCAACTTGGCAAAAAAGCCGAATCCTTTTCGGCCTTCTGCGTTTTCGAAACCGATGAGCAAGCCAAACAGTGGATGCTAAACCGCCACGTTTCCGAAAACACCCAAACAGAATATGCCCAAAAGCATTTCAAACGACAAAAGCCAACGGGTTCAATAAGTCTGGGAAGTTTAGATTTCGAGCAAAAGCAGAGTGAACTAAATTTCAGGCTTAGCCAAAAAGCCCAACGCCACGAAAGCGGCGATGCTCTGCGTAAGCTTATTTCCGATATGGATAACAACTGGTTGGCCAACCGTCTTAAGTTTACCTGCGAAATGCTCAACCGTGGTTTAACTCTCGGCGGACAGCTCCACGACATTGCCTTCAACGAAGTGTTACAGCATTTCCCACCACAATTTTTTGCCGAACATTTGCTTCCCCGCCTCTACCGATTGGTGTATCTCACCATTACCCACCCCGATGCTGAAGATAATTATCATAGCCTGAAAAACGAACTTAAAACCAACTTCCCCCTCATTTCCACCACCGAAGCATCAGAGTTATTTACCTTTTTACAGAATTACTGCATCCGCCGAATTACCGCCGGAAAGCAGGGTTTTTTGCGTGAATTGTTTGAAAATTATAAACTTCTTCTGCAATCAGAACTCCTACTTCCCAAGGGGCAACTTGGAGAATTTGATTTCAAGAACATAATAACGGTGGCTTTGCGGCTTGGCGAAGGTGATTGGGCTTTAAATTTCATTGAAACCTATCACACTAAATTAGACGAAAACCATCGAGCCAATGCCTTAGCCTATAACCAGGCTCGGATTTTCTATGCTCAAAAGGATTTGAAGAACGCCCTGAAAACCCTTACAAAAGTGGAATATTCCGATGTGTTCTATCATATCGATTCCCGCACACTGTTGGTTAAAATCTATCTCGACCTCGAAGATGTGGAAGGAATGCTGACGGCCATTGCTTCCTTTCGGGCCTATTTATTACGCTCCAAATTAGTGGCAGCATCGCAGCAAAAACTCTATCTCAATTTTCTAAACTTAGCCAAACGTTTAGCTATGTTGATGGATGGCAGCGAAGTCTCTATCCCCAAAATGCAGGAATTCTTAGCCAAAACACCCCAAACAGCCGAAGCAGCGTGGTTGAGGGAGAAAGTTGATAAGTTGGGAACGAATGGTGAGGAAATTTGTCCCACCACTATTGTTATGCTCAATTCTTATCTACTTTTACAATTGTAAAAATCTCACTTAATGGCGATAATTTTTAGATAGCGTTGCCGAAGCTCTCCCCCTTTTAAAGGGAGAGTTGGAGGGGGTTTCAATACATATCTAATTTCAAACATGAACAACCGTTAATCACATATCCCTATCAATGGACATCAACATCCTCACCCTCCTCAATTATGTTTTACCCTCAGTAATTGTTTTTGTGGTTACGTTTTTCACACTAAAGCAATTTATGGATAGCCAAAACCGAATGAAGGCTTTGGAATTGAAGTTCACAAACCGCAAGGATATGACCCCGATTCGGTTGCAGGCTTACGAACGTATTGTGTTGTTGTTGGAAAGAATCACCCCTTCTAATCTCATTCTAAGGGTTCACCGTCAGGGAATGTCGGCCCGAATGCTGCAAGCCGAGTTGCTTAAAGCCATTCGTCAGGAATACGACCACAACCTGAGTCAGCAAATATATATGAGTAATAATTCTTGGGAACTTACCCGCAATGCCAAAGAAGAAACCATGAAGCTCATAAATCTTTCAGCCGGAAGACTAAACGACCAAGGCACCGGAATGGAGCTTTACCAGATAATCTTAGAAGCTACTTCTAAGTTGGAAAAGCTTCCAACCCAAATAGCTATTGACTATATCAAGGAAGAAATAAACGAGTACTTTTAAGTTTACTGCCTCTCTGCCCAATGCAGCTTACACTCAAAAGCATCACCTAATATTTCTACCCATCCAAAAACCAATGCTTTGGTTTTTGTTCTCAGAAATAATAGATCCACCTGTTCAGTAATCACGTCCGCATCTGAGTGTGGCATAGTCAACCACAGGTTCTCTCCTTTGAAATTATGACGAATAGCAATTTCGCCCATTAATATATTAGGTAGCGTATAAACGAACACTGCCGGGCTGGGGAAATAATTGGCCTTATCGTTTATAGATTGCTGATACTGCAAGTCAGTATCGAGCGACGAACTTCTGTTTGAAATGGATACCCCAATGTCTTCCGGAGAAAACTTTTTCAAGGGCGAAATGTCTTTAAGCAATAGTTCCGTAGCCAGAAACCCTAATTTACACAGCCTGTCCATTTTAAAGAACTTCAAATAACCAGGACAAAGCTCTCGGAAAGCAGCATTCAATGTGTCATCTGCATTGCCTTCAAGTTTCTGATTATAAATCTCACGTCCATTCAGTTTTATTTGAATAGACCCCTCATTCGTCCTAATTGAAATTTCCTTTTTTAAGTTGTAAGAGAAAGCCTTAAGCCGGGCTTCTGCTTTAGCAATCGACAACCTATCTACTTTTTTAAAGACCACTGCTGCATTGCAGCCTCCAAATCCGGAAGCTGTTTTAAGCAGGGTGTCAATTTTAATCGCTTTAGACGAGCTGCATACATTCAGCGGAAGAGTTGTTCCCAATTCAGAAAAACCAAAACTTGGAATTGACATTCCATTTCTCATCATCTGAATATCCAAAGCAGCTTCCATAAGTCCCGCTGCACCCAAAGTATGACCAAAATATCCTTTTAGACTATGAACAGGAACTTTTTCCAATCCCAATCTATTAAGTCCTTGAGCCTCCATTTCATCGTTGTATGAAGTGCCGGTGCCGTGCAAGGAAATAAAGTTAATTTCACTTAAAGCTATATTGGCTTCTTTAGTAGCAGCATCAATAGCAATCACCAATCCTTCCCCAGTCCTCGATGGCCCCGAAATATGATTGGCGTCACTTGATGTTGCCCCCCCGCAAATCCTAATGTCACTGTTGTTTTTAGATAGAACAACCACCCCTACGCCCTCACCCAAGGTGATTCCTAACCTGTTTTTATCATAAGGTTTGCAAGGCTCAGGACTTATGGCCTTAAAACTCGAGAATCCCGAAAAGGTGAACTCAGAAACCAAATCTCCACCCACAACAATTGCCGTTTGTACAAAGCCATGATCTATTAAACGTTTCCCCAATATTATTCCCGACAACCCCGAAATGCATGCATTTGAAATGGTATAAGGTTCGGAAGGGTGCTTGAAAATTGATGCCACTTTTTGAGCTGTATTCCACAATAACAGCTCATCGGAATAACCTCTGTTGGCTAATTGAATATTCCCCTTTGTAGTAGTAAATATGAAGGCCGTATCGTCTTTTTCAATAAAGTGTTCCTTTCCAATTAAAGCATCATAAATACCGGCAACAAGCATTTTTTCTAACTTAGTGAGGCTGTTCCAATCTTCATCAGGTAAGGATAGGTTTGGTTTTGAAGTCCAGAAGTCGGAAAGCACACTTTCATCAACTATAGATGCATAAAACGGACTTGGAGAAATGTGGATATTGTTATGAAAGGAAATTCCGGTTTTCCCTTCTAAAATAGCCTTATAATTAAGCGAAGCCCCAATTCCCAAAGGGGAAACTATGCTTTCAGCGATAGCATATACTGGCATAATCTGCTATGTGTTCTGCGTTTATGTATGTCCTGTGAACTGACTTCTAAAAAAACCTGCAACCAAACAAAGCTATATCATCCACAAAAGGACGATCGCCTTTAAAGTTTTCGAGCTGTTGGATAATAATGCGGTTAATATCCTTCATAGAGGCTTCGGGATTATCAAGCAGGATAAGCTCTAATTTGCTGGTGCCAAATTCCTTTCCTTTTTCATTCTCTATTTCTATAACGCCATCTGTGTAGCAAAGCAACACCGTGTTTCGGTTTATAGAAATTATCCCTTCTTTCACCGAAGGCATTTCGTCAAGCATTCCCAAGCCGGGGCAACCCGTAGTTAATAAGATTGACGTTTTGTCAGCTAAAAGTAGCGGAGGCGTTTGTCCGGCATTTACATACGTTAAAACGCGGGTTACTAAATTGTATTTGGCAATAAACATAGTAATAAATTTATCGCCCTTGGTACTTTCAATTACTCGCTTGTTGAGGTCTCTAACCAAATCGGTAAGCGAGGTGGAGTAATTTAGCAATGCACGAAGGTTTGCCTGAAAGTTACTCATCAGTAAGGCGGCACTCACTCCTTTTCCCGATACATCGGCCATACACAGCACCACTTCGTTTTCGCTAATCTTAATAAAATCGTAGTAATCGCCACCCACTTCGCCCATAGGCTTGTATTCGGCCGCACATTCAATCTTTTCGTTTTTGGGCAGCGAAACCGGGAACAGCATTTCCTGCATCTCCTTTGCCAGCTCCATTTCTTTGCGTACCGCCGCTTGCTTCACGTTATCCTTCGCCAGTTTCTTGTTTTCGATGGCTACAATAATTATATTGGTCAATGTTTGAATAAACGGAACGTGCTTCGTGCGAGTGCTCTCGATAATATCCTCTTTTATGTCGCCCAAAAGCAGAAAGGCCAATGGGATATGTTTATGGTAAACCGGAATAATCACCTCAAAATGTCCTTGAAAAAGCTTGGACTTATCCTTCACTTCGGTTACTTCTTTAAATACCAAAAGATTTTGCTCCACACTGAAATTGTTCATTTCCTCAGGCAGGCCATAAGTGAGTTCGCACTGCCATCGGGTGTTAAATGTGTATAGCGAAAGTTTGCTAATATTCAGTTGATTACGCAGTACAAACTCAAAAATCTTGAGCAGTTGCTTTGTAGTGAAATTGTTGTTAATAGCATTGGTAACCTCAAGAAGCGAGTTGAGTTTTAGGTTCTTTAACTTCAACGCACTATTGGCAATTCGGAGCGTTTCAAGTATCAGCTTTTCGTTTTTGCTACGCGTTGGGGTATTCATTTCTAATATCCAAAAGTAGGAAAATGTTATCTCCTAAATAGCGGCACTATTCGTGTTTTAAACAATGAATTGTGTATGAGGAAATGAAGTGTTGTTTTTTGATTTTTGTCGGCTCTAAACTATTTCGTTGCGACGTAATTCGCTTTCTCTAAAACAAAACGTAATGTCCTCGACAAACAATTTGACAACTCGGGTAACTACATCTGCATTTAGTTCAATAAACCAATAATATGATATATTGTCTATAGCTATGGCATAAGTTCGATGCTATAAATTCCCCATATCTCTTTCAATTACCTTTGTCGCCAATTCCTATACTATCCTTACCAAAGAATGAAAAACGTTCTGTTGCTCTTTGTTTTTATTTGCTCCCAATTTTATTCAGAGGCTATAGGCCAGAAATCGCCCCACAACCTGCCCCGTTATATGGATACTGTAAAAGTAAAATTGGCTGACACCCCCGAAAAATGGAGTAATGGCAGCTATAAAGCTACGGGCGAACGCAATGCTTCGGGTAAAGAAACTGGCAAATGGACATATTACCACGACACAGGCGACCGTTGGGCTGAAGGCAATTATGACGACGGTAAAATGATAGGTTGCTGGACCTATTGGTTCAAAGGAGGCAACACCTGGAGTGTTAATTGTTACACCGACGGAATGAGCCGAACCTTTTATTTCGATGGGCAAAAGCAAACCGAAGGACAAGTATTGGCCGGGCTCAAAACCGGAAAGTGGATGGAATGGTATGCCAACGGTAAGGTGAAAAAGGAAAGCAATTACGTTTTGGGGAAGTTGGAAGGGGCATTCAAATCCTACCATAAAAATGGCAACATCGAAAGCGAAGGCAAGTATTTAGCCGATGGTAAAGAAGGCCCTTGGATTTGGCTTCACGCCGATGGAAAGAAGGATATGGAAGGTAGTTTCGTGAACGGAAAGCAAGACGGACATTGGGTGTTTTATGACAAAAAAGGCAGAAAAGAGAACGAGGGAGAATTTAAAAACGGAATGGCCGATGGCGACTTCACTTATTATTACAGCAATGAAAAGGTGATGAAGCGGGGTACGTTTATTGAAGATAAAAAGTCGGGGCATTGGGTTACGCTCTATGAAGATGGCAAACGCGAACACGAAGGAGATTTTGTCGATGGAAAAGAAACCGGCCTTTGGACATCGTGGTACAAAGGCGGGCAAAAAAAGGACGAAGGCCGCTTCAAAGCCGGCTTGCTCGATAGTGTTTGGATAGGCTATTTTGAGAATGGAAAAACTCGGTATATGGCCGGTTACAAAGACAATATGTTGCACGGCACCAGCACCTACTGGCATGCAAACGGCAAAACAGAATACATTAAAAGCTATAATTTAGGCCAACCCACCGGAAAATGGAGTGAATACTATCCCGATGGGAAAATAAAGGTATCGGCTGAATATATTCTGGGGGAGAAAAGCGGGGAATTTTATAACTATTACACCACCGGAAGCCCTGTGAGCTATAACAATTACAAGAAAGGAATCCTTCACGGAGCATCGGTTAACTGGTACGAAACAGGCGTGAAATGGATAGATGGTAATTATATTGATGGCAAAAAGGAAGGAAAATGGACTACTTATGACGAGAAAGGCCAGATAGTGAAGCAGGTTTTATACAAGGATGGCAAGATGGAGAAAATCTTGAAAACGCCTGAAGAAAAACCTCTGGGTGTGCCTCCAATCAAGCATAAACGCTGAGGAATTAGAATTAATTAATGCGTATTGCCCTCAAAATAGTTCTTGGCATTTTAGCTGTTCTACTGCTTTTAACAGCCTGTTTCTTTTCATTCCGAAATAGCTTTATCACCAAAAAAGTAAACGAAAAAGTAAGCGAATACAGCAAAAAGCATAAAGTTCATATTTCGTTTCAGGAGGTGGGTTTTGAAGGGCTTTCATCCGTAAAGATTAAGAAACTGGCAGTTATTCCGGCTGCACGCGACACGCTTATTTGGCTGGGCGATATGAGTGTTTCCATAGATTTGTTGCCTGCCTTGTGGGGGAAATACACCATTTCGCAATTGCAGCTTCATCAGCTATATCTCCGCCCTAAGGATATTAAGGGAAAACGCAATTTCGATTTTCTGCTTAAAAAGGACACAGCCTCCAAAAGCGATGAAAAGAGAGGCTACTCAGCCATTGCCGACCGCAT
>CANJNG010000161.1 GCA_947475205.1 Bacteroidota bacterium | reverse complement strand
TATAATCACCTCATCGGCTCCGAGTGCTATGGCATCGGCTGTTTTTTCTGCCGTTCGTGAAAAAAGACTAACCGTTGCTCCCAAACCTTTTGCCAGTTTTATGGCCATGTGTCCCAAGCCACCCAAACCTACTACGGCTACTTTGCTTCCTTCTTTCACATTCCAGTGTTTTAGAGGCGACCAAGTAGTGATGCCTGCACACAGCAAAGGTGCAACGGCTGCTAAATCCAGATTAGCGGGTATCTTCAACACAAAATGCTCGTCCACCACCACTTTTTCGGAATAGCCGCCAAAGGTGTGGCCGCCTAAATGCTTGTCTTTGCCGTTGTATGTTCCGGTAAAACCGCCTAAGCAATATTGCTCCAAATCTTTTTTGCAGCTATCGCAGGTGCGGCATGAATCTACCAAACAGCCCACCCCTACCCTATCACCGGCTTTGAAACGACTTACATCGCTCCCCACCCGGGTTACCGTTCCCACAATTTCGTGGCCCGGGACAGCCGGGTAAATGGTTCCGCCCCAGTCGTTGCGGGCGGTATGCAAATCGGAATGGCATACGCCACAATATAGAATATCAATTTCAATATCCTTGGCAGTAACTTCTCTGCGGTTAATGCTTAGTGCGGTTAAATCGGCATTGGCGGCTATGGTGCCAAAGGCTTTGGTGGGAGTGGAATGCATGTGCTGGGGATTGATTTGCTGGCGAAGGTAGGGGGTAGTGCAATTAGAAATTCATGGGATTTTGTTATGGTGGGTCAAATACCACACTGAACAATGAAAGTGCTTTAATACTTGGTGTAGCGGGAATTAAGCTCTCTAAAATTTAAAATTCTTGGGTTCCTTGTTAAGCACCCTGCCTTCCAGTATCATATCGGCGTACCAATTGTCCTCAAAAGGATCTTCATCGGGTTGGGCAAAGCCGAGACCCAATTCTATGGTGGTGAGGTATTGCTCATAAGCTATAGGCATGGCTAAAAGCAGCATTTCTTTCTTAAATTCAAGATGAGTGCGGCGTAGAGCATCACGCCAGTCGTGCCAGGGCTGCATGGGGAAGGGTTTTTCGGCACTGTTTAATTCGGTAACCATAGTTTCCCAATCTTCCCATTCACCATCATCATCATCATTATTATTCTTATAGATATTATCCCATGATTTGCTGAACAGCTCTTGGGTTTCGGCATCGTCGAAAGTTTTTACAAACCAGGCCAGAAAGTTGTTTTCGTGATATTTTAAAAATGGGCGGGTTTCAGCAGGTGCTTGCGGGGTTGAAACAGTCTTGGACTTTTGTTCGATTAGTCTCTTATCACTTTCTCTTACGAGTGTTATATAAAAACCTTCCTTCTGGCCTCTTATATCGGGCAGCAGCAAAAACGTTGATGCCCCGGTGCAGCTATTGTGAAAATCATACCATTCGGGAACTTCACAGTAGGAGTTTTCATCTTGATAGGCTTCTTTGATTTCATCATAATTTTGCCAGTCTTCTTTAAACGTTCTTTCTTCAAAATTATTGGAACGGATGTATTGCTCATACATGGCCATTTCTTCGGGAGTGATGGGCGACAGAAAGGGGCAGTTGAGGATATTTTTGCTCCATTTCTCAAAATCATCGCTCACCCTTATTTTGGGCAGCGTAATGGTTTCGGCTCGCCAGCGGCATTGCAGGTCGAACAGCTTCTTTTGCTGAATTTCTTCGAGGCGGGCGTGGGCATCTTCTATCCATTCTTCATCTACATGTCGCACCCAATCCTTTGACTGCTCGCCCCATTCCATCCAGTATAATTTCTTCTGGGCGTAATCATCGATAATGTTTTGGAGACACATTGGGTGGTAGCCTTCCACCAATTTCTGGATATATTCGTTTTGGCGGAGTTCGGCCACTAGTTCGCGGTAGGTGCGTTCTCGCCATTCGGCTCGCTGTTTTTCTTCTATTGGATTCATTTCAGTTGATAATTGAAAGTTGGGTTGCCGCCGGATAGAAATCTATTGTCAAATATCTAAAATCTTAAAGGTTTTCTTTTTTCAGGAAATCGAAGTTTTCGGGTTCACCCTTAAACTTACGGGCTGCCATGTATCGTTTTTTCATTTCATCTGTGCCTCGTGAGGGAGGGTTCTCATAAAATTTATAGGGCTTTCCGCTTTCAATGGCTTCGCGATATTGGGCAAACACCTCCTTGAGTAAGGTATAAATAGTATTCAGATAATAGGTATTATAAGCATTATTGAGAGCATCTTTCCAGTCGGCGGCATACTGAACGGGTACTTGTCCTTTAATATCGTCTAAGCTGCTTATGGTATCCATGATGTTTTCCTTTTTATTGCTTTGAGATTGATATTCTTGATACCATTTATATTTTTTCACCATATCGGGCGGTTCTATGGCATTCACTAAATCATCTAAAACACCATCATCCGATAAATGTATAAACTTCAGGGGTGGGGCATTTTTGTTTAAATCTTCATGCTGCTTGTTTCGCTCGGCCCAATATGCCTTTATAGCACCCGGCGTTTTTTTGAGTTCACGCAATTCACGCCACGAAAGTGGTTTGATATATTTTCGCTTATCTTCTTCGTTAAATGATTGGGGATGAATTTCACAATCCCATATATATTCATAATCAAGTTCGAGTTCGAGCCTGATTAAGTGGCGATCTTTCAGGTGACCGGTGCCAAAATAAGCATCATAATAGGCATACCAATCGGGATAGTCGTTAACAGAAGATTCAATTATTTCGCTTTCATCTTCCACTTCATTTTGCCATCGGTGAATTATTTTTAAATAATATTCTACGGTGCTGTCTGAATATTCAGTATCGTCAAAAAAGGCAATAAAATCGCCTTTCAGAGCCAGATATTCATAGTAGCAATCAAACTCGGCCTGAGTGATGGGTTCTATAATTGAGTTTAAAAACGGGTTGTCGAGTAATTCTAAAATATCATCGGAGCATTCCACTCCCGGCAAATCCATATCGCCGGCATACCATTGGCATAGCAAATTAAAAATCTTTTTATCATAGATATGCATCAGTAAACCCTTAGCTGTATTCAGGTGGCGTTCCACTTCTGTTGGCAGTGTAAAACTAAATTTATTCAGGCTCTGCTCATACCAAGCAGCCTTTCGGCTGGCGTAATACTGCTTGAATCCTTCTATAGATGCGGGATGGAAATCTTTGAAATAGTTAAGAAACCGCTCTTCGGTGTTGAGGCTAAGCAGGGTTTGGTTATATATCTGTTCACTCCTGGTTTTTATTTCAACCTGAGTTTCATAGAATGTTTTTTTGGGTGATTCAGCCATAAGGCAAAAATAATTATTTGCTGATTATGATGGAAGTATTTTTATGGCTATAGTCGCCGTGAGGTGGAATGAACCCTTGGGTATTTTAGGGTTGGCTTGGTGTTAGGGTAAAATTTATATGATTTTTTGTTAAGTGGGTCAGAACGGCAGAGCCTTCTTGGTCACCTTTAAAAAACAAAACTCTTAACCAAATACCACACAGCACAAGGAAAGCGGTTTAAAAACCGCTTTCAACGAAGACCTTTGCCAACCGGGTAATTGTAGCACATGGCATTGTTTAATATTTATTCAAAATTATCATAAATACCATTGCTGAGCTTAACCTTTGGATTCCTTACACCCTCACCCCAATCACCAAAATATCGTCCGTTTGATGGATGCTTCCTTTGAAGTCAGCAATGTACTTTTCAAGTGCTTTACCTTGTTCGTGCATGGGAATGTTTTGCAAGGATACAACCAACTCCTTGAATCGTCGTGTGGTGATTTTTCGTTCGGGTTCGCCGCCAAACTGGTCGGCAAAACCATCGCTGAAGATGTAAATAGATTGCCCTTGGCTTAGGTCAAATTCATGGTTGGTGAAGGGTTTTATGTCGTCGCCTTTCCCAATGGATTGTTTGTCGGCTTTGGTTTCCATTAACTCCTTGTTTTGAATCAGCCACAACGGATTGTTGGCCCCTGCCCATGCCAATTTCCGTGTTTGGGGGTTTAGGGCACACATCGAAATATCCATGCCGTCTTTTATCTCGGTGTCGCTTCCTTCAAAGTTTTCAATAACGAGTTGGGCAGTTTTGTCCAAAATAGCTGCCGGTTGGGTTAAACCAAACTCTCTAACTGCCCTGTTTAAGGCATTATGGCAAACCACGGAAACCATGGCCCCGGGCACACCGTGGCCGGTGCAATCGCAAGCGGCAAACAGCACCAAATCATTAACGGTGTCCATCCAATAGAAATCGCCGGCTACTATGTCTTTGGGTTGATAATAAATGAAGGAATCATGCAAGTACTGTTTCACTAACCTTCCGGGAGGCAATATGGCAGTTTGTATGCGAAGGGCATATTCAATGGAATCAAGTATTTGTCTGTTCTTTTCCTCAACTATATTTTTTTGTTGCTCAATTACTTTCTTTTGCTGAACTATATTTTTTTTAGCTTTTTTAGCTCTTTCTGCCATAATAACTAACAAAAAAACTCCGAACATCATAATATATTTTGAATATTTCAAACGTTCCTCCTCAGGAACAAATACCCCTATCATAATAACCAGTAGAGCAAATCCATAGCCGGCAATTAATTCAAAACTGTCGCTCTCTTCTAATCTTTTGATATAATCATCTTTAAATTTAATTAGATATTTCATGATTTTCTGTTTTATATTAAACTCTAGTTATACTTACTTAATTAAAAAAATATTCCTCACACCCTCACCCCAATCACCAATATATCATCCGTTTGATGGATGCTCCCTTTGAAATCAGCAATGTACTTTTCAAGGGCTTTGCCTTGTTCGTGCAGGGGAATGTTTTGCAAGGATACAATCAATTCTTTGAATCTTCGTTTGGTGATTTTTCGTTCGGGTTCGCCTCCAAACTGGTCGGCAAAACCATCGCTGAAGATGTAAATAGATTGCCCTTGGCTGAGGTCGAATTCATGGTTGGTGAAGGGTTTTATGTCGTCGCCTTTCCCAATGGATTGTTTGTCGGCCTTGGTTTCGATTAGCTCATTGTTTTGAATGAGCCAAAGTGGATTGTTGGCCCCTGCCCATTCCAATTTCCTGGTTTGGGGGTTAAGGGCACACATCGAAATATCCATGCCGTCTTTTATCTCGGTGTCGCTTCCTTCAAAGTTTTCGATAACTAATTGGGCAGTTTTATCCAAAATAGCTGCCGGTTGGGTTAAACCAAACTCTCTTACGGCCCTGTTTAATGCATTATGACAAACCACGGATACCATGGCTCCGGGCACTCCGTGGCCGGTGCAATCGCAAGCTGCAAACAGCACCAAATCATTTACGGTGTCCATCCAATAGAAATCGCCAGCTACTATGTCTTTGGGTTGATAATAAATGAAGGAATCGCTTAGGTATTGTTTAACCAATCTATTTGGTGGAAGTATGGCCGTTTGGATACGGAGGGCATATTCAATGGAATCAGTTATTTGGCGGTTCTTTTCTTCAAGCAATTCTTTTTGTTCTGTAATAATTCTTTTGGATTTTGTAAGTTTATTTAAGACAAAAACTAAAATACAAAGTTGTAAAGTAGTTAGCAATTGAAGGGTAGCTTTAAAATTCTCATCAGAAGCATATAAAAATACTACCAATAAAATTACGCTTATAATTATACCAACTGGAATCCCAACATAAATCATACTGAACTTTGGTTCATTCTTGAAACGTCTTTTAAAGTTATTTTTCCAGATTGTTATTTTACTTTCTTCCATTATTTCTGTTTGAATAAAGTTTAATTTCTTGATAATTGAAAAAGTTTTTGTTTTTATAAATTTCTTTTTTGACTTCGTAAATAGCTTACTCAATTTATAATTAAAATTCCTCACACCCTCACCCCAATCACCAAAATATCATCGGTTTGATGGATGCTCCCTTTAAAGTCAGCAATGTACTTTTCAAGTGCTTTGCCTTGTTCGTGCATGGGAATGTTTTTCAAGGATACAATCAACTCTTTGAATCTTCGTTTGGTGATTTTTCGTTCGGGTTCGCCGCCAAACTGGTCAGCAAAGCCATCGCTGAAGATGTAAATAGATTGCCCTTGGCTTAGGTCAAATTCATGGTTTGTAAAGGATTTTATGTCGTCGTCTTTACCAATGGATTGTTTGTCGGCTTTGGTTTCTATTAGCTCATTGTTGCTTATTAGCCACAGCGGGTTGTTGGCCCCTGCCCATTCCAATTTCCGTGTTTGGGGGTTTAGGGCACACATCGAAATATCCATCCCGTCTTTTATCTCGGTGTCGCTTCCTTCAAAGTTTTCAATAACGAGTTGGGCTGTTTTGTCCAAAATAGCTGCCGGTTGGGTTAATCCAAACTCTCTTACGGCTCTGTTTAATGCATTATGACAAACCACGGAAACCATGGCCCCGGGCACACCGTGGCCTGTGCAATCGCAAGCAGCAAACAGCACCAAATCATTAACGGTATCCATCCAATAGAAATCGCCGGCCACTATGTCTTTGGGTTGGTAATAAATGAATGAATCTGCTAGGTATTGTTTCACCAATCTATTTGGTGGAAGTATGGCCGTTTGAATTCTTAATGCATATTCTATACTATCTAGTATTGCTTTTTGCTTTTCTTCTATTATTGCCTTTTGTTTATCTAATTCTTCTTTTTGCTTTGTAATTATTATGTTAGTTTTTTCTGTCTTTCGAAAATTATATACCATAAGTAAAAGCATCAATCCTATTGGAACAATTTGGTAATCATTTCTTTGCTCTTTAGTTGCAAAAAACTCTAACCAAAGAATAGATAAAACCAAGGGTAGAGCAATAAATAAAAACTTATTCCTAATGCGACTCTTCATTCGTTCGCCCCACATTGTATTATCTAGTTTCAACATTTAATTCAATAGAAACAATAACCATCAAACCACTACTTCTTCACTTTTAATATAATTGGTTCTACCTGCTTTTGCTTACCCTCTTGTAAAACCAAAATTTCATCTATTACTATTTTGGTGTCTTTTGTTCTTTTCAAGATAAAATCTTTGGCTCCTTTTGTTATTTCGCTTCCCACAATATGAAAGGAAAAGTAGTCCTCATTTTTGAAGCCTCCAATTTCATATGAAAGTATTTTAGTGTTTTTAAGTGTGGTTTGAAGTTCTTTTAGTTTGGGCAAATCTAAACTATCAATTTCCGCATAATGACCATACCCACTAAAAGTAAAATAGTCTTTCCTTTGGCCAACCTTCATAAACATATTTCCTGGAGATTTAGGGTCTTCTACGTATATTGTATCTTGACTATACGTTTTAAGTTTAGGCTCGGAAGGTGTACTACCTGTTTGAGCAAATATTGAGTTTGCAGCAATAATGATTGTTGTGGTTAAGGCGAGTGTTTTTTTCATTTTGTATTAAGTGCTATTTATGTTTTATAAAAGGCTAATATATTAGCAAAATGACAGTGAATAAATAAAACCTTTTAAACAGCATGACAAAACTATCCAAATTCCCTTTTTCCCCACATTCCCAAGCAATTATTTTTAGGTATCGCCAATCCCCTCACCCAATAAACCAATACCTATCCCATCCTTGCAAAACACTGAAACTATGTTTTGCCCTTAGTCAAAACCTTGCCAAAACACAAAAACGATGCTAGGGTTCCCTAGTGTCGCGTTAGGGTTGGGTAGTGTCGTGTTAGGGTTGGGTAGTGTCGTGTTAGGGTTGGGTAGTGTCGTGTTAGGGTTGGGTAGTGTCGTGTTAGGGTTGGGTAGT
>CANJNG010000160.1 GCA_947475205.1 Bacteroidota bacterium | reverse complement strand
TGACTGGTACAGCGGGTGCAACCGGTGCTACTGGTCCAACAGGATTTACAGGTACAGCGGGAGCGACCGGTGCTACAGGTGCAACAGGATTGACTGGTACAGCGGGAGCGACCGGTGCTACGGGTGCAACAGGATTGACAGGAGCAGCAGGTACTGCCGGTGCGACCGGAGCAACAGGTGCAACAGGATTGACAGGTACAGCGGGTGCTACAGGAGCTACAGGAACGGCGGGTACAGCAGGAGCAATTGGTGCTATAGGAGCAACCGGATTAACAGGAACAGCAGGAGCAGCGGGTGCTACAGGATTGACTGGTACAGCGGGAGCGACCGGTGCTACGGGTGCAACAGGATTAACAGGAGCAGCAGGTACTGCCGGTGCGACAGGTGCAACAGGATTGACAGGAGCAGCAGGTACTGCTGGAGCGACTGGAGCAACTGGTGTAACAGGATTAACAGGGGCAGCTGGGGCTAATGGTTTAGATGGTACTACTGGGGCAACAGGTATTGATGGAGCAACTGGGCCAACTGGACCAACTGGTACTTTTCAAAGTGGAACTGTAAATGGCCAAACACTTTATTGGGATGGCACGGCTTGGACACCAAATACCTATTTAAAAATTAATGACCTTGGCGATGGCTTAATAAATGTGGATGTAAACAGGAAATTAAATGTAAATAATGATTTAGATATTACAGGTTCAATTCGTCCTTTTGGAAACTATGGCAATTTGAATGAGGTTTTGACTTCTGACGGGAATGGTGGAATGACTTGGTCTGCCCCGCTCGCAATTGACCCTCAATTTAGTTTTCTATCTAACGGGAAAATACCCTATTTCGATGGTTCCTCCAGTTCATTGACTGATGGCCCAATTAGTGTTTCTTATGATGGTCCCGCATACATAACTGTAGATGGTTACACTACCTTCAACGGAAGTATATATGCACAACAGGATGTAAGTATATTTAGTACCTTATATGTGGGCGAAGGATTAAGTTGGGGTAATGGAACATCTCCAACTAATGTGAATGGATTTGGAGGAAATATTGGCGATGTGCTTACCGTAGATGGTGAAGGTGTCGCAAGATGGACGGCACCATCAATTACTGTAAACGAAACCGACCCTAAAGTAGGCATCCTCACTCATTACAACATTCCTATGTGGGATGATTTTAATTTAAGTACTCCCCAATTGGTCAATTCTCCAATTTCCTATGATGGGGTAAGTATGTTGGATTTAGGACGCGATATAAAGCTTAGCGGTTTAATACTTCCAAATGGTGTTTATCCAAGCAGTAATACGGTTCTTTCAATAAATGGAGATGGCACTATGGAATGGGCTGCTACGTCAACTTTGCCACTAACAGAAACCGACCCAAAAGTGGGAACACTCACTGATGGATTTGTGCCTAAATGGGATGGAACATTAGGCAAATTGTTTAACGGTTCCATATTTGATAACGGTACGAATGTGGGAATTGGCACAACATCTCCACTAGCACCTTTGCACATAGTTGGTTCGGGTAGTCCAATGGCTATTTTTGATTCGCCGGATGCTACAATGCCTACTTGGATAAGAATTAATGAAGGAACAAATCAACGGGGTTACTTCGGTTCATTTGCCGGGAACGCAGAAGATATTGACTTTGGTACTGGAGGGGCAAACACAACAGGTTCGGTTCACCTAACTATTCAGGCATCGCCTAAGTTAACTGTTACTCAACCAGGCAACGTGGGTATAGGTACTACAACACCTAATTCTAAATTACATGTTATTGGTAATATTAAAAGTTCTGCAGTTATTACTGCTGCGGACACAGTAGTGTCAAACGGCTCGATGCAGGCAAGCGGGAATTATTTATATAAAACTGCTCAAAGTAGAAGTGCAACATATGGTGCGGCTGATTTTGACCAAATATTTGTTAGCGGTGGGTCTTCATCTGTAATAATGTTCTGGGATGGAACAACTTCCAATACAAACATTTATTTCTTTACTGATGCAGGAATAGCGATAGGCAATGCTAAAGCTCCGATTAAGTTACCGGATGGTGCAAATATTACCTCAATGACTATCAATGTTTTGGATAATAGCAGTTCATCAGACCTTAGTTTTATGCTAATGAAAACAGGCTTTGGTGCTACTACCTCAACTGCGATATCAACAGTTAATACCATTGGCCAATCACCATCTTTTCAAACCATTACAGCATCGCCAAACTTTATAGTAGATAATGCTAATAATAATTATTGGCTATTGTTTTCAGGGGCATCTAATACTTTTTTGCGGTTAAGTTCGGTAAGAATTACCTACACTGTATCTAAAACTGATTAATCAGCTACTACTAAATATTCCATGCATAAAGAATTCAATGACCGATTTGCCCAAATGGAGGCAATGCGAAATAATTTGCTAAATGGCTTAAAAAGCACTCCGGAAGCTATCTTAATGAAAAGCCCCGGTACGGGAAGATGGAGTGCCTTGCAAACCGTGCAGCATTTGGTAGTGGCCGAAACCGGAACAAACAAGTATTTAAGGAAGAAAATATTAGGCAAAGAAAAAGTGCCATTTTCGGGAATAGCTAACCTGTTTAGGATGAGTTTGGGTAAGGTTATACTTAGGCTCCCTATTAAATTTAAAGCACCGGAAATGGTAGCCAACCCTCCTGCAAACGTTGGATTGAATAATACCATAGCCCAATGGAATGCTACCCGCAATGAGTTTAAAGAAATTGTGATGGCTTTAGAGGCTAAGGACCTCAAACGCGAATTATTCAAGCATCCGTTTATGGGGCGATTGGACATATTTCAAACAATGGACTTTTTTGAATATCACCTAAGCCGCCACAAAAAGCAGGTGGAACGCACGATTAAAGAAGTGCAAGGCTAATATTCGATTGACTAAAATTATACCTTAGGTTTTATTCGAACGGGTAATAGCATTTACTTTGCTGTTATAATTTTATTTCGTGAAAGTAGCCGTAGTAGGTGCCACAGGATTAGTGGGCACCAAGATGTTAGAGATTTTAGCCGAACGTCATTTCCCTGTTACAGAGCTTATTCCTGTGGCTTCAGAAAAGTCGATAGGGAAAACGATAACTTTTAAGGGAAAGGAATACCCGGTTGTGTTACCCCAGCAGGGCATAGATGCGAAACCTGCCTTGGCCTTATTTTCTGCCGGCGGAACTATGTCCTTGGAATGGGCACCTCGGTTTGCTGAAGCCGGAATACGAGTAGTGGATAATTCATCGGCCTGGCGAATGGATGCAAGCAAGAAATTGGTTGTGCCTGAAATAAATGCCCACGCACTCACTAATCAAGATTTCATAATTGCCAATCCCAATTGCAGCACCATTCAGATGGTGATGATTCTAAATCCGCTACATAAAATGTATGGCATTAAGCGGGTGGTGGTTTCCACCTATCAAAGTGTTACCGGCACCGGAGTAAAAGCAGTGGAGCAATTGCAAGCTGAGAGGAGGGGAGAAAGTCCAACTACCAAAGCCTACCCCTATCCCATAGATTTAAATCTTATTCCCCAAGTAGATTCATTTCTTGACAACGGCTACACCAAGGAAGAAATGAAAATGGTGAATGAAACCAAGAAGATTATGGAAGATGACCGTATTGAAGTTACGGCCACCACGGTTCGCGTACCCGTTATGGGCGGACATTCCGAAAGTGTGAATGTGGAGTTTGAGCGTGATTTTGATTTAATTGAATTGGTAGAAATTTTAAAAGCAACCCAAGGTGTTATTGTTCAAAACGACCCCAATACCTTATTATACCCTATGCCTTTAACGGCACACAATCGTGATGAAGTTTTTGTAGGCCGCATCCGTCGCGATTTCACCCAAGCCAACACCCTGAACTTTTGGTGTGTTTCGGATAACCTTCGTAAAGGGGCAGCCACCAACGCAGTTCAAATTGCCGAGGTTCTGATACAGAAAGGTTGGATATAATAAACGACGGGCTGGACAGATTCTTAAATATCCATAGCTTATCTATACATACAGCCCTATTTAAATTGCAAAACGACTAAAATACGTTTTTTTAAAATCAACAACTTTAGTCGTTTTGGTTTCCCTACCTAAACCCCACAATTCGTATAGGTGAAGTGGCAGGCATTAAGCCAGATTTAAGAATAATTCGCTGCCCTTTATCACCTGCCACGAAGGAGGCAAAACCTGTTCCTAAGCCCGTTCGTCCTTCTCGACTAACAATATACAACGTTCGGGTTAGCGGGTATTTCTTCAAAGCTATATAAGCCTGATAGGGTTTAAAGTATTCTGGGGCAAGCGGATTGCCATCGATAGCCGAAATCCCCAGCACTTTTATTTTCTCCTTGAATTTCTGTGAAGCAGGGTCATCGGTATCGCTAATCCAGTTTACTCCAATAATTCCCATTGCTTGCTTATGAGTGGATACATAGTTTATTACTTCCTCATTGTTTTTTACAGCAAAGCAGTTTTTAGGAAAAGGTTTCCCTTCTAGAAGATTCTCCTTTATGTAGCGAGCCGTACTGCTGCCTTCGTTATCAAACACAATATTTAGTTCACCAAGTTTCGATTTGCTTTGCAGGGAATCCCACCGGTTATATTTTCCCTGAAAAATGTCTTTTAAGTCGGAATATTCCACATTGCTAAATTCGTTTTCGGGGTTCACGATTAAGGCCAATCCATCGTAAGCAATTTTGGTGGAAACCGGGAAAATTTTCTTGCTTTTAAATACATCCATTTCGGCTTTCGAAAGTTCTCTTGCACTAACTACCAATCGAACGCTGTCGGCTTCGAGGAGCTTAAAGGCATCAGCTTCGGGCAAGTTCTTTATTTTAATATTTGCATCGGCATACAGGCTTTCAAAGGTGTAAACCTGACTATCAATTATTGGAGCAAAGGTTTCATCTACTCCAATGGTAATTTCACCGCTGGTGGGTGTGTCAAGTGTTGCATCGGTAGCAGAATTACCGCAGGAATAGAGGTAAATGCTGAGTGAAAGCAGTGAGATGAGTGGGAGTGAGGTTTTCATAAATATTTACTTGGAGAAATAGGACGCAAGATTTTACTGATTTTCTGATAATGGACTGATAGTTCTTTAAAATATAATTGATTGTAAACTTTATTCAATAACTATCTTTTGTGCATGTATTTCAGCATTTCTGTAATATGAAATAGAATATATTCCTTTTGAGAACAAAGACAAATCAATTTCTTTTGAAACGATTTTATTTTCAGAGTATACTTGACTTCCAAAAGAATTTATAATAGAAACGGAACTAATATTAGATACGAATAGATGATTATTATTCAGAATTAAATTTGGGCGAACTTCCTTTTTCGTTTCATTTAGGTTTGTTAAAATATCAAGGCAATTACTAACACTGCCCATTGGAGGTATATATATATCCTGATTAAACGTATTAGTATATTGATACCGAATAGTGTCATTTGCCGATATGCATATAATTTGTGAATTTTGAAGTCCGTAAGCATTTGGGTTGTTAAAGGGACTATGCACAAAACTATAATAACTGCTCTGATGAATAAGCCAGTTGCTTCCAAGGTAAGAAGGAGTTCCTGAATAAATATTTAAATCTAAATAAGTATACATGTTAGGTCCTGAGAATACATCAGACCCCAAATCAATTACCTCTGCATTTCCAAAATAGTAGGTATCTTGGTTGGAGTTTAAAGAATGGTCATAAATAGTAAATATTAGCAAACTATCAATACTATCACCTATTGATAAGGTATAATCAAACAATGGGTATTCAGTTGTATATCCGGGGGGAACAGCAAATGCTTTTAGTCCACTGCTATCTTTTCTAAAAGAACATAAATAGCTTGTTTCCCAACTACTAAAATTACCACTATATTTATATGCTTTTAAATAAGTAGTGTTATTAATTACTGTATCTTCCTTATTTGCTGGAACAAAAAATGCGGTGTGCTCCATTATTGATTGACTGTCTTCAAGAGAAAATAACCAATAGCTATTACTATCGGGGAATGGTGTGTATACTTGAGCCGAAAGACCAAGAAATCCAAAAGAAATTAAGGCAGTTAGTGCATTTTTCATTTCATATTATCTTCTTAAATTTTAATTCCCATCAGCAACACATCGTCAAGCTGTTCCAGTTCGCCTATCCATTTATCAAAGAAATCTCCCAGAAATTCCTTTTGCTGATGGCCGGGCAAGGTGCAGGCTATTTCTAATATCTCCTGATACTTCCGTCGGAGTATTTTCTTATTGAAACTGCCGCCAAACTGATCGTTGAAGCCATCGGTTTGGATATAAATCCAATCGTTTTTGTGGATGGGAATGCTTTGCTTTTCAAAGGGAAGATTGCGTGAACGGCTGCCTATGCTGCGTTTGGTGCCATTAAACTTCTGAAACTGGGGTGCACCATCATTGCTTCGCAACAAATAAAGCGGGCGAATTGCCCCGGCAAAATCAAGTTTGGTATTTCCTTCCCTAATGGCACAAAGAGCTACGTCCATACCGTGTTCGTGAATTGTGAGGCTGGAATTTCCATCCAAAATAGCACTTACTTCTTTATCCAATTGTTCGAGCATAGTATCTACTTCCGGTGGGGTGTCGCCTTGCAGCAGGCGGTTAAACACATCAATTCCCAGCATCGACATAAATGCTCCGGGAACGCCATGCCCTGTGCAGTCGGCAATGGCTACATAAAGCACATCTTGATGGCGGGCAAACCAGTAAAAGTCGCCGCTCACAATATCTTTCGGACGATATAGCACAAAGGAATCGGTGAGGTTTCGCTGCAAAATATCCAAATCGGGCATTACGCTTTGCTGTAAGGTGGCCGCATAAAGAATGGAATCGGTTACGTCTTTGTTGCGTTGATTAAGCAAAATGTTTTGCTTGTGAAGTTGCTTGGTGCGTTCGGCCACTTCCTTCTCCAATCGGATGTTAACTTCATCGGTAAGTTTGTTTATTTCCTGCAATTTCTCAAAAGCATCTTGCTGGGCCTTCTCTTTTTCTTCCTGCAATTTTCCATATTTCCCTGCCATAGAAAAGGATAGAAATGCAATTTCGAAGCCTGTTCCAAACTTCATACTGTGGGCGGTAAGAAAACTCACCGATAATACGTTCAGGTTGGTACAAATGAAAATTAATGACCCCACAAACAAACTCAGAATCGCCAAATAAAAGTATGGGGTAATGGTTCTTCCTTCTTTGTTGGAGTAATACATTCCGATAGAAATAATTACCATACTAAGCAAGGCCAACACGTTTATTAAGGGGAAAGAAATCTCATACAAAATGCCATTGGTTAAGGAAAATGCTACAATCGTCAAGGCTATCCATTTACCAACGTTGAAGATTTTAGAAGCTGTTTTGTTGGTCAAATCTTCCAATTCAAGGAATTTTTGAGCATAAAGCAACACAAAGAAAACCGTGGTAGCAGCAAGAAACAGTACGCTTCGGTTGGCCATATTGGTGCTAAAAGGAAAAATATATTGGGCAGTTAGACCTTCCAGCGAAAACTGAAGAAGTGTGATGCTTCCGGCGTAAAACACATACCAGAGGTAAGATTGTTGCTTGAGGGTGATGTAGAAAAACAGGTTAGAGAAAATGGCAAACACCATTACCCCAAAAAACAGCCCGAAGAAGAGTTGCTCGTAATAATCTTTTTGCCAAAACGAAAGCGGGGTGTATAGGTGCAAATTGAGATTGAGTGCTTCGCCATCGCTTTCAAACCTAACATACAAGGTATTGTCAACGCCCTTATTTAACCTAAATTTGAAAATATTGCTGCGGTGAACTAGGTTTTTGTTTTTAATCGGAAGGGCATCACCTTCGGTATAAAACTGCCAATGGTTATTCTTATCTCTATACCAAAGCGTTACCAGATTAGTGATAGGCCGTCCGGCTTCGAGGATAACC
>CANJNG010000159.1 GCA_947475205.1 Bacteroidota bacterium | reverse complement strand
CGTAGAATCTGAAATTGATTATGCCCAATTTTCACTACATTAAATGATGTATCTTTTTTAACAGCACTAACTGAATTAACATTTTGATTAGCGTAGAAATTAAACTTAAAAGTAGAATCAAAGCGGCAGGAATCAAATTCAAGCGGGGCGAGGTTTTTTAGCCATAATTCAAATTCTATTATGGTGTTAGGGGGAATGGGGGCAGTAACATCAAAATAAAAGTTAGCCAGATATATGTCGCCAATGTTCCATGATGAGGCAAAAACATTCCAAGGATTTCCTCCACTCACATTTAAGCTAAGCCCCGATGGGAAATTGTTTACGGGAACAATCTTAGCTTGCGGATACGCATAATTAGAATCCGTTGTATTTTTTATGGGGATTGCTAAAACCGAATCTCCCAATGACGAAAATATTGCCTCACTGAAAGTAATGCTGTCGGGGTAAAACGTAAATGCATGTTCGGTGCAAGAAAACATAGCAGGTGGTGGTGGCTGCGAAAACAGGCTTCCTGCAAAAAACAGAATTAAGCCGATAATTAAGTGTGTTGATTTCATTTGGTAAAGAAAACTAAGACACCAAAGTTAATGGTTATTGATAGGTTGTGCTTCTTCAATTCTCGAATTATATGCGAAGCCCAAAACCTTCCTTTACTCTTATATATTAGGATTGAGTTTTCCTTTATAAAGAATTCAAGAAGGTTTTCAACTGTTCAATAGGACTGCTTCATTGAGTGCCGTTAGCTATCGGCATTGCATTAATCCAACCTCAAATTCTTTTCAAACTTCGTTATCCAATTCCTCTTACATCAACGTAACCGTTCCCGTCAGGTTCTTCACTTTCCCATTCGGGTATTTGAGGGTGATTTTATACACATACACATCCACTTTTACTTGGCCTTTCACCTTGCCGTCCCAGCCCACACCAATATCATTGCTTAGGAAATGCTGCTGACCCCAGCGGTCGAATATCCGCATCGAAAACTCTGCGGTGCCGGGCGGTGCATATGCTTTAAAGGTTTCATTCATTCCGTCAGCGTTGGGTGAAAATGCATTGGGGACATAAATGACATTGTCAATTATACGGATTAGGACAGTGTCAGCCGTAACACAATTATTGATGTCGGATACTTGAAGTATGATTTCAGTATCTTCATTAACCTTTCCCACAAACGTGTCGCATACTGAACAATCAGCCAAACTGTCGGGCAGCCACTGATACTGATAGCCCGGAGTGCCGCCAAACACATTGCTGGTAATTTCAAAATCCTGCATTCCTAAAATATCATTTTCAGAAGTAATTTCAGCTACCAAGGCATCGGGCTCGGTAACTTCAGCACTTGCCGAAATGGGACAATTATTAGCATCTGTCGCCGAAACGGAATACACTCCGGCAACTAGATTTGTAATAGAACCGCTTATCTCCCCATTATTCCAAATAGTAATATAGGGAGGAGTACCGCCAGTAAGTTCATAGGCAACACTACCATTGCTGAATCCAAAACAGCTTACGTTTTCGGAACTGATAAGCCCTTCAAGCAGTGTTGGTTCAGTGATAGTAACTGTTTCAGTGGCTTGGCAATTTTGTGCATCGGTAATAATAACGGTATATACCCCTGCCGAAATTCCACTCAACGTAGCTTGATTTCCCCCGCTATTCCAAGAATAAGTGTAAGGCGGCATAGAACCCAAAACTGTAACCGTTGCCTGCCCATCCGAAGAACCAAAACAGGACGCATTTACGGAATTGGTATCAATTTCAAGAGCCGTTGGTTGAACTACTGAAGAAGTTTGGGTGATAGTGCAGTTATATCCATCACTAACCACCACCGTGTAATCTCCGGCAGGAAGGCTAAGCAAATCTTCCGAAAGGCCACCATATGCAGGGTCGGTGCTTGTCCAAACATAACTGTAAGGAAGCGTTCCGCCGCCAACTGTAATATCCACAGCACCATTTGAAACACCAAAGCAACTGGCATCTATTATATTGGTGTTTGTAAATTGCAGAACGGATGGTTCGGTAATGGTGAAATTCAAGGTAGTGGTACAGGAATTTAAGTCATACACGTTTAAGAGATAATTGCCAGGGATAAGATTCGCTCCCGTTGGTGAATTTGTTCCATCAGGCCAAATAAAGGAATAGGTAGGAGTACCGCCTGCAGCCGAAAAATCAGCAGTTCCATCTCCAAATCCGAAGCAGGTAGCATTGGTTGTGGCATCCACCGCAGCGGTTAAAACAGTTGGTTCGTTTATAGTTGCCGTTGTATTCGTGTTGCACCCTAAAGCATCGGTAATTGTGACGGTGTAATTTCCCATAGCAAGACTTGTTTCAGTAAGGGTATTTCCACCGCTTGGCCAAAGAATAGTATATGCTGCTGTCCCTCCCGAAATGCTCACCGTTGCTGTGCCATCATTTCCACCAAAGCAGGAAACATCGGTAGATACGGAAATTGTGGCGGTCAATAGTGTAGGTTCATTAATTGTAGCATCTGCTGTAGCCGTGCATCCTAGGTTGTCGGTTGCAGTAACCGTAAATGTTCCAACCGTAAAGCCAGAACCGTTGGCTGTTGCTCCTCCAATTGGCAACCAGTTATAGCTGTAATTGGGCGTACCTCCATTGGCTAAAGCTGTTGCCGTTCCATCATTTCCTCCAAAACAAGACACGTCATTGGTAGCGGTTACTGCAACAGTGAAGGGGGGCGGTTCAGCAACGGTTGACATGGCGGTTGCTGTACATCCATTTGCATCGGTAACGGTAGCGGTATGATTTCCTGCAGGAAGATTCACCGCATTATCAATCATATCACCGTTTGTCCACAGATAGGTATAGGCTCCAAATCCTCCATTGGCCAAAACCGTAGCCGAACCGTCTGTGTAGCTAAAGCAGGTAGCATCTACCGTATTAGAGATGGTGGCGGTTAAAAGTGCTGGTTCATTAATTGTGGCAATGGCAGTAGCCGTGCAGTTTTTAGCATCGGTAACCGTAACGGTAAAATTCCCGATGGGTAAATTTATTGAGGTAGGCTGCAAATCGCCATTCGTCCAGGAATAGTTTATGGGAGAAGTGCCGCCTATCGCCAAAGAAACCGCACTGCCATCATTTCCTCCAAAGCAGTTTACATCATCGGTAGAAACAATCGAAACGCTAAGCAAGGGCGGTTCGGTGATATTGGCTATTGCTGTGGCAGTGCAACCCTTAGCATCTGTGAGGGTGGAGGTGTAATTTCCGGCAGATAGTCCAGTGGCTATTTGCGTGTTGGTTTGCCCGTTAGTCCACACATTCGTGAATGGGAAAGTCCCGCCACTCACACCAATTGTTGCTGTGCCATCATTCCCGCCAAAGCAGGAAACATTCGTAGTAGCTGATATCGTTTCTACTAAAAGTGCAGGTTCGGTAATGTTTGCAATTGCGGTAGCGGTGCAGCCCTGCCCATCAGTGGCGGTAACTATAAAGTTTCCAACCGTAAAGCCTGAACCATTGGCTGTACTTCCTCCAACGGGTGTCCAAGCATAAGTATAGTTTGGCGTTCCACCATTACCTAATGCAGTTGCAGCCCCATCATTCCCACCAAAACAGGAAACATTAGTAGTAGCCGTAATTGCAACCGTAAACGCTGATGGTTGAGTAATAATAGCAACAGCCATAGCGGTGCAATTATGAGCATCGGTAACGGTGATGGTATGATTTCCTGCGGGAAGATTCGTTGAGGTTGAAACTAGATCGCCGTTCGTCCACGAATAGGTATAGGGTAAAGTTCCTCCGCTTCCGGCACCAGTAGCAGAACCATCGGTATATCCAAAACAAGACACATCAATAGTATTGGTAATGGAAGCCGTTAATAAAGTTGGTTCAGTTAAGGTAGCGATTGCAGTAGTGGTACAACCTTCGGCATCAGTTGCCGTAACGGAATAATTCCCTGCTATTAAGTTAGAAGCCGTGGCTACCAAATCTCCATTTGTCCAAGAATAGGAATAGGGCGATGTTCCTCCCGAAGCTAAGGAAATCGCACTGCCATCATTTCCCCCGAAACAACTTACATCAACTGTAGAAGTAATGGCAACAGTTAAAAGAGTAGGTTCATTTATTGTGGCAATGGCTGTTGCTGTGCATCCCAAAGCATCAGTAACTATCGCAGTATAATTTCCTAAAGGTAGCGAAGTAGATGTTGAAAGCCCATCGCCATTTGTCCAAGAATAGGTATAAGGTGAAGTTCCGCCCGCTGCTAAAACAGTTGCTGTCCCATCATTCCCTCCAAAACAAGAAACATCAGTGGTAGCAGAGATGGTAGCAGTTAATAAATTTGGTTCGGTTATGGTTGTGTTTTCTGTAGCATTACAACCCTGCCCATCGGTAGCAGTAACGGTATAATTTCCGGCAGGAAAGTTCGTTCCAATTGCTGAATTTCCGCCGCCTCCCGACCAAGAATAGGTAAAGTTAGGAGTGCCACCATTACCTAAAGCAGTTGCTGTTCCATCATTTCCCCCAAAGCAAGAAACATTGGTAGTTGCAATTATGGAAACTGTGAAAGACGAAGGTTGGGTAATATTCGCAACAGCTGTAGCGGTGCAATTAAGGGCATCTGTTACTGTAATAATATGATTTCCGGCGGGGAGGTTTACTGCAGTTGTTATTAAATCACCGTTTGTCCAAGAATAGGTGTAGGGTAAAGTCCCTCCACTTCCGGCACCGGTAGCAGAACCATCGGTATATCCAAAACAGGAAACATCAATAGTATTTGTAATGGAGGCTGTTAATAGAGTGGGTTCGGTAATAGAAGCAATTGCAGTTGCGGTGCAGCCTTCAGCATCAGTTGCCGTAACGGTATAGTTCCCAGCAATTAAGTTTGAAGCCGTGGCTATCAAATCTCCATTTGTCCAAGAATAGGAATAGGGCAATGTTCCGCCCGAAGCCAAGGAGACCGCACTACCATCGTTCCCTCCAAAGCAACTTACATCACTGGTTGAAGTTATGCTAAGGGTTAAAAGAGTAGGTTCATTTATCGTTGCGATGGCTGTGGCAGTACAGCCTTTGTTATCCGTAACAGTTGCGGTATAATTTCCTAAAGAAAGAACAGTAGCCGTTGCAACTAAATTACCGTTTGTCCACGAATAAGAATAGGGTGAAGTTCCACCCGTTGCCAAAACAGTCGCCGTGCCATCATTCCCAGCAAAGCAGGAAACATCAGTTGTGGCGGAAATGGTTGCAGTTAATAAGGTAGGTTCTGTGATGGTTGCATTGGCAGTAGCATTACATCCCTGACCATCAGTTGCAGTAACGGTATAATTTCCGGCAAGGAAGTTTGTGCCGATAGGGGCATTTCCACCACCACTTGTCCAAGTGAAAGAATAGTTTGGTGTTCCTCCGCTAGGTGAAGCTGTTGCAGTTCCATCATTTCCACCAAAACAAGAAACATTGGTGGTAGCAGTTACAGAAACACTAAACGTACTGGGTTGGTAAATAGTGGCAATTGCTGTTGCTGTGCAATTATGTGCATCAGTAACCGTTACGGTTTGGTTACCCACAGGTAAGTTTGATGCTGTTGACACTAAATCTCCATTCGACCATGAATAGGTATAGGGCGATGTCCCTCCGCCTCCGGCAGCTGTTGCAGAACCATCAGTATATCCAAAACAAGAAGCATCAACTGTATTGGTGATAGAAGCAGTTAATAAGATGGGTTGAGTAATTGTAATGTTTTTGGTAATGGAGCAGGCATTGGCATCGGAAATCGTACACACATAATTTCCGGCACAAAGAGCATTAGCAACAACTCCATTCCCCCCACTAGGTGTCCAAGAATAGCTATAAGCACCCGTTCCTCCTGCCATTCCCGAAACAGTTGCAGTACCATCACACACCCCGTTGCATGTTACATTGGTACTGCTTTGCGAAGCCGTAACTTGAGGTGGTTGGTTAATGGTAAAGTTCTTGGTGATATTGCAGCCATTCAAATCAGTGATGGTGCAGGTATAGTTTCCTGCAGCCAATCCATTGGCAGTTGCAGCATTTCCTCCGCTTGGCGACCATGCAAAACTATTTCCACCATTTCCGCCAGATGGTGTTACTGTTGCCGTTCCGTTTGTTCCCCCAAAACAGGAAACATTGGTTTGGCTTTGGGTAGCTGTTAAAAGTGGAGGTTCGGTAATGGTGAAAATTTTTGCAATGCTACATCCCACGCCACTTGTAATGGTGCAAGTGTAATTCCCCGCACAAAGATTACTGGCTGTGACTGCATTTCCGCCCGAAGGTGCCCAAGAATAGGAATACGTTCCGTTCCCCCCTGCCGGATTAACCGTTGCAATGCCATTACAAACGCCATTACATAATGCATTAGTTTGGCTTTGAGTTGCAGTTAGTACTGGTGGTTCAGTTATAGTAACAGTAGTTTGATTATTGCACCCGCTTGCCGAAACTGTTACAGTATAAACTCCGGCGGCAAGATTAGTAGCCGTTTGCCCGGTTTGTCCGCTAGGACTCCAACTGTAAGTATATGGTCCGGCCATTCCAGAGGGATTAACAGTAGCCGTGCCATTAGTTCCCCCAAAACAAGTAACATTGGTTTGCGATGTAGAAAGGGTAATAGCCGAGGCACTAGTTGGCACAGTAACATTAACTACCTTAGGCACTGTGCAACTCAACTGATCATTTAAGGTGCAGGTGTAATTTCCCGGACAAAGATTATTTATGGTTGAAGTGGTTTGCCCATTGCTCCAAAGATAAGAGTAAGGTGGCAAGCCTCCTGATGGAGTTGCAGTTGCAGAACCCGTACAACCGCAAACGGGGGCTACTGCCGTTGCGATGCCAGCCAAAGGGTTAGAACATTGAATAAAATCTACAAATACACCCGAATCATAAGCACAGTCGGAGGCATCAGCAATCGCGATTTTGAAATGGTAGCTTTGGCAAGGACAAAGAGTAACTGTACGGGTTAAAGCCGTTGTCATTCCATCATATTGAACGGTTGAGTTTGATGGGTTGTTAACATAATAACTGCTGTTTGTAAAACTATTAACATTATCGATAGTTACCGGTGTTACATTGTTTGGAAGAGTAGCTACGTTGGTGTTATTGTAGGCAGGACCTGAACAATTTGGACCCGGCCCGGTAATGAAAAAGCCAAACGCATCGTTAAAGGTTGCACTCACCCATTCAGGGTATTCATCTGAGCCAAAAACAAACTTTATTTGAATGGAATTACATTGCGGTACAATATCAAACTGAATTATACAGGCGTCATATTTAGCTCTATTATCAATGGCCAGTAACTGTGCATCATTAAACTGAGTACCTATACAAGCAGAAATGCCGTTACTACTATTTGGTCCCTGGGCGTTAGTTGCAAATCCTGATGTAAGTAACATCCCATTAGCCATAGCTAAATTACCACCGCTGTTGGTAAATGTACCATATGCCTGTGCATTGCAATTGATGGTAAGATTCGATACTACTAAACCCTGGCCCGCAAAGGCGGATATCAATTGTGAAGCGGTTGCACCAGGCGAAATAACAAGTTGTGCTGATGCAATTCCGAAACTCATTACCATAGAAAGCAAAACCACCATTTTGAGTGGTATTGTTTTAAAGATGGTGTGTTTTGGCAGCATTGAAAACCTTGAGTTAAATGCAGGGCAATAATAGAGATTAAATTTTAGAAAAAGAAATGAAATCTAAGTTTGAATAATGGGGATATTACCAATGGAAAGATTGGTGAGTAGCCTCCATATTTAGTTGCAAAAAGTAAATAGGGTAAGAGAATTGCTGAACAGAAAGGCCGTATAATTTAACTGAGAATCGACCTTCCAGTTCTGGAAGACCGTATAATTTAACTAAGAATCGACCTTCCAGTTCTGGAAAGCTGTATAATTTAACTGAGAATCGACCTTCCAGTTCTGGAAGGCCATATAATTTAACTGAGAATCGACCTTCCAGTTCTGGAAGGCCATATAATTTAACTGAGAATCGACCTTCCAGTTCTGGAAGGCTGTATAATTTAACTGAGAATTGACCTACCCGTTTTGGAAGACCGTATAATTTAACTGAGAATTGACCCCTCCTAAAATAACTTGACACATTCTGATGTTAATTTAGAATTTTATTGTCAAGATTTATTGTTATTACTGAAGCAAGATTACGGTTAAATCTGATACCGCTAAAAATGCATTTAAGGATTTG
>CANJNG010000158.1 GCA_947475205.1 Bacteroidota bacterium | reverse complement strand
GGCAAGCCGAATACCTGTTTTAGGAATAAATACAGGGCGTTTGGGTTTTTTATCGGGCGTGGCGGCTACCGATGTAGAAAAAGCATTGGCCGAAATTAAGGATGGAGAATTTGAACTCGAATCCCGTTCTATGCTTCAACTAAAAACCCAACAGGGACTTTTTGACAAGGAAAATTTCGCACTCAATGAGCTAACGGTTCATAAACGCGACTCGGCTTCGATGATTACCATTCACACTTATATTGATGGAAATTATCTCAACTCCTATTGGGCCGATGGATTGATAATCTCTACTCCCACGGGTTCAACGGGCTATTCATTGAGCTGCTGCGGACCGATTATTTACCCGGTTTCCGAATCGTTTGTTATCACCCCCATCGCACCACATAACTTGAATGTGCGTCCGTTTTTAGTTCCCGACTCATCAGTAATTACGCTAAAAGTTGAAGGACGAAAAGAAAAATTTTTGGTTTCCTTAGATTCACATTCTGAAAACATTAGTTCCAACATTGAGCTATCGGTAGTTAAAGCTCCTTTCACCTTCAATTTGGTGAAGCTAAAACAGGAGCATTTCTTCACCACCCTTCGAAATAAGTTGAATTGGGGAATGGATAAACGGAATTAAGATTACAAATCATCTCGAATGTACGCTCCGCTTACACTTAAATTATAGGCCTTAATGCCTAATTTATTGCACTCTTCTTCCACCTTTTTAGCTTTGTAAAACGAATTAGTGGCATCTATTATTACAAAATCAAATTTTAGTTTTTGTTTTAGGAATTCCAACTTTACCATAGCGTTATTCCTCACAACTATTCCATCAATCTTTCGAAAATAGGGCTTCGACTCCTTTCTAACCCAAACTTTCTTATCTAAACATAAAAGATTCATTCCACAGAAATGAATAAATCCTGACTTTTTGTAAAGCGGTAAATCTGTAGCTAAAGTGTTCTTTTCAATTGGGAGATTTGTCTGGAAATTTACGTTTTGGTGAATCCTGACCGGGTCGATGTTAAACTTCATTGATTTAGGGTTCGAAATCAAATTATCGGTTGCGATTAGCAAATCTTTTTGCCCCGAAATGAAATGCAAGGCCGATATTTTACCTAAAGAATAAGCGATAACCTGCCTTTTGTTCACTAACAGAAAAGTATGGGTAGTATCCGCAATCACCAATAATAGAAAAGCAACCAAGGTGAGTTTCAAATAGACTTTTTTATACGAATAGCAAAGCAGCACCGCAAAGGTTATGACCAAATACATCAGGACTACGTGAAGTTTGGTAATACATAGCCCCTCCATTTGCGAATTGGGTAAATGTTTGATAAACATTACAGAATGGTTTAGCAACCAAACAAAGTAGTACAAAAGTTTCGTGAGCCAAAAAGCCAAAAAATCAATGGGTGAGAAAAATGCTACAGCTATAGCAGAATAAATCACCATATTTGAAATGGGAATTACCAAATAATTTGACAGCAAAAAATAGTTTGGAAACTGGTTGAAGTAATAAATACACAGCGGGAAAGTGGCAACAGATGCAACAATAGAAACGCAGGTTAGCGACCAAATCCAGTCTGCAAATTTGTTTTTGAATTCTATTAAATTGTATAAATCGCGATACCATAAAACGATACCGCCGACGGCTGCATACGACAATTGAAAACCTACATTGTAAACCAAATAGGGGTCGAGCAGTAACAGACCGAATGCCGACATACAAACCACGTTGAACGATTCGCCTTTTCGCTGGATTAATGTACCTACGAGCATAAATGTGAGCATAAGTGTGGAACGTAAAACCGAAGGCGAAAGCCCAGTGAGCAAGGCATAGAACCAAAGCATCAACAATATAAGAACCGATTTTATGATTAACCCTTTCTTTAGTTTCTCCAAAAATTTTAGCAGAAAACTAAGTGCCGCGAATATCATCCCCACATGCAAACCCGAAACCGACAAAACATGCATAGCCCCCGAAGCTGAAAACGCGGAAAGTATTTCAGGATCTAACTCATCTCTAACGCCCAAAACCAAAGCTGCCGTTACGCCAAATTCCTGATCCGATAAGCCATTTTTCCGATACACATTAAGAATATAGTTGGCTATTTTTATCGAAGAACTTTTTAGGTAATTTCCACCCTTTGAATCCACATATTCCCAATTCCCTTGGTCTATAAATGCTTGATGGTAAATATTGGCTAACCCTAAAAACCATTCAAAGTCGAAGGCATAAGGATTGGCAGGCGGTAACACTTTCTGAAAATAGCCATACACCAATAATCGATCGCCATATTCAACAAACTTCGTAGCTTTATCTTTCTTTAAATAGACTAAGGAATTGCCATAAGCAGCATGTCTTTCTTTCCCGGTTACAACTGCCTTAACCTTGCAGTACACCTTCATCCAGTTATCCTTTTCTATTGGCTTTTCACTTACTTCTACCAATAAAAGTTCTTTTCTAGAATGAAAATATTGTCCATAAAAATCGGTTTGATAGCGGTCGTTTTGCACTATGGTGAGTATAACTCCCAAAAAGAATAACAATGGATAAAGCACAAATCCAAACACCCACGAATACCCAATTTGCTTAAATTTTGGATGGAGATAGGCTATAACTAGTAATATTAAGAGTGTAGAAATCACTCCTAAAAGGACTAAAAGGTGGGGCGTTAGAACAGAAATCGAAGAATAAGCACAACAAATGCCCACTAAAAAGGGCAACAATAGCTTTAAAAATGGAGAACGATTAAAGACATTCATCTTCAACTATCTTATTTGAGCAAACGAAGATAGTTGTTTTATAGAAATCCTATTAAACTAGTCTTTACAAAACTAAAACATTTATTACCAAAAATGCAGTTTAAAATATCCGAAAACTACTTACTTAGCAACTTAATCGTCATTGGAATCTCGGGTGATGGGGCTTCACCTTGCTTGGGGCAGGCCGCTATTTTATCCACCACATCCATTCCTTCAACTACTTCACCAAATATTGTATAAGCACCATCTAAATGTGGAGTTCCGCCGGTTGTAGTATAATCCTTCATTTGCTGGGCAGTAAATTTGATTCCTTTTTGAGCCTCAAATCCTTTTAGTTCCGCTTCAGAAAAAACCCGTCCTTGCACAATGTAGAATTGCGAACCCGATGATTTGCGTGAAGGATTAATGTTATCGCCTGTTCTAGCTGCTGAAAGCACACCTCTTTTATGGTAAAGTCCGGGGTAGATTTCACCTTGAATTTGAGCTCCCATATCTTCGGTGCCATGATTTTTACCACCGCCCTGAATCATGAAATTCTGAATTACCCTGTGAAAAGTGCTACCATCGAATTTAGCACTATCAGCTAATTTGATAAAATTATCACGATGAAGTGGCGTTTCATTATAGAGTTTAATTTTAATATCTCCGTAGGAAGTAGAGATAAGTAAAACAGGTTCTGCGGGTGCTGCTGGAGGAGCTTGAACCTCTATTTTCCCCTTTGAATGTGCCGATTTTTGGGCTTGGGAAACAAATGATAGAAGTAAAAAGAAAGAAAGGAAGATGTAATTTTTATTCATTAGGTTTTTTGTTTAAGGCTTTTGATTTGAATAATTGGAAATATTAATTTCAGGTTAATTTTGAGGGTAATATTCCTTAATAAATTTGTTTTTAATAGCATAACCGAGCCTATTCAATGTTGTGCCTTTTCTATGCTGTTTTAAATACTCTTCCGGAGAAAATGTTAAGTTTCGAGGTTTTAGTTCTGGCTTTACTTCATTTACATACTTTTCAACCCAACCAAAAACGGTAAGTTCGTTATATTCTGTTACGCTTCGTTTCCAACCGGCAGCGGCAATTTTACGACGTTCGTCGTCGTGAGCTAAATAATAATGAGTGAGTTCGATGGCTTCTTCTACGGTATCGAAACCCACCACCTCTTTATTCAATTCAAAAATCAATCCCAAGTGCTTTTTATTATCGCAAAGCTGCATAATGCCGTTTGCCGGAAGCATATACGTTCGTGTGTTTATCGGCCCGGTTGAGTTATGAAAGTTGGGTCCAATTTTAGTGCGTTGATAGAGCGGAACTTTATCGGCCAAATATGGATTTTCCCAGCCAGGGCCATAATACTTTCCGGCAGGAAAGGCTTGGGAATAAATATTCAACCGCCTTACTCTATCGGGTACATAGAGTTTTTCGCACAATATGGAAATATCCACATCGCGTTCTCCATTTAATATTTTATCTTCGGTAAGCGTTGGGTCATATTCCGATGCCATAAAACTCATTGGCCAAAACCGAACTTCTTTAGCTCCCCAACTTTTGTAATCATCTAAAGCGGCAATATTTCCTATCATACATAAATCGTATGCCGCCGCAACAGGTTTTGAAAGTCTATCTGATGATTCTGGGTCATCGTTACAACAATAAACTGTAAATGCTGGAATTTGCCTTACAAACTCAGGATGAATATTTATTCCGTTAAAATTCAGAAAAACATCAAACCCTCCAGTTACAAGTTTGTTTGCAAGTTTGTTGTAGTGTTCCAAAAGTTGTTTGTCGCCCAGTTTCCATAACTTATCCAATTGTATCCACCAAATTGGAGAACCGGGTGGATTTAAGGTTAAGGGATAAGATTCTACTTCATAACCCGCTTCCGTTAGTCGTGCTACATATTCACTAACTGTGGCGGCAACATCCACTGGAGATTCATAATAACTGTATCCAAGTAGTATTTTCATAATTTCGCTACAAAGGTATTATTCTACAAAATAGATTCCAAAAGGTATTTTCCCTACAGAGAAATGTTGCCTTATGAAAAACTCTATGGCAAGACTGCTCTAAAGCAATTTTCAAAAGCTACTACCTTAATTTGTTTAAAATACGTCGATATCAGAATTGGTAAATGCAATGGCTTCAAACGGAATACTGCTATGAAGATTCTTCAATATTACCGGATTTATATCCCGAAAAACTAAGCCCAATTGTTTAAAAACAGGAAAGAGATATGCATTGGGAGTCATTTTAAACGCCACAAACCGAAAGCCTGAGAGGAAAGCAATTATTCTCAACTTTCCGATTACCTGAGCAATTTCTGATTCAGAACCAGCTTCTAAATCACCAATTAACATTCGATTAGAAAGTACCTGAAACCAAATATTCTTTCCAATGACTTTTCGGATTCGGGTGGGTTTGGGATTCTTTTGTTTAAAAAATTGCGAATCGTGAACCACAGCAGCTATTTCAGGCGAAGTAGCATTAGAACTCGTAAATTCTGAACCTTTTTCGCTCAAAATATCAATTACAAAATTAATATAGGCTAAATGGATTTTGTGAAGAACCGAAACCTTTTCGGTGATTCGGGTGAGTTCAAATTTATTTTCCACAAGTGTAAATGCCCCCATTGCAGGCGGGAGCGAGAACCCTAAGTTTTTAGTGAAACCTGGATAGGAGTTTTCGTTTGGAAAACCAAATATGAGTTCAATGCCGTTTTCATCACAGTATTGGTAAGTGAGCGAGGCTAATTTCACAAACAAACCCTTCTTTTGATGCTTGGGATGAGTCATTGTATCGCCCGACTGTGCTGTGAGGTGTTCTTTGTTTTCATAACTCAGATAAGTGGGGAAAACTCCGTAATATGCAGCAATATCATTGGTTAAACGCTCGTAGGCAATAAATCCTACAAACTTTACATCGCCGTGGCATAGACTATGGCGAGCAATTAGTTCTTCTTGTGTAAGATCTTCGTTGAAGCAGTGCTTGAACAAATAAACCAAATCAGCAATATTCTCTTGGCAGAGTTTTACTGCATAATAGTTTTCCGAATCAATTTCGTGGTGCTGAAGGTGCTGCAATTTTTAAGACAAATTTAATTGGAGAGCGAACCTGATGGAACTGCAAAACCATTGTTACTTGATGGCCAAAGGTAATTTAATTTTGGTTTTGCTTTATTAGCTCAATTATTATCATTCCTAAAAAAAAAGCCCACCTTGTTTCCAAGGTGGGCTTTCCCCATTATTAACCTTAATTCCGCACGTTACAACTTCACGAACCTTCTTACAATTTGGTTACTTCCGGCAGCGGTAATTTTCACAAAATATACTCCTTCGGTTAGTCCACTTATTGGTAGAGAAACGGTGTTTTCACCTTTTCCGGCTTTAAAAGCTTGAGAAAGAATTTCTACTCCGGCTACATTCGTAACCTGAATGGAAATGTTGCTTTCTTTCAAATTGCTTAAATTGATATTAACATTGTCTTTAGCAGGGTTAGGATACAAACCTTTTACTTCAACAACTGACGCAGTTTTTTCGATACCTGTAGCTACATCGGTTGAACTAATCACTACCTGAACATCGGTAATGGTTGTGTTTCCGGGTTCGATAGTTACAATTACGGGTGTGGTTGGTAAACCTACAACTTCAGTGTAAACTTGATACGTTCCATAAGGTAAACTGCTGAAGCTAAATGTACCATCTGAACCAGTGAACAAATATAGGAATGCATCGTTGGTCATGTTCAATATCATAACTTGTGAACCAGCAATTGGGTCGCCTTCTGCTTCGGTTTTGTTTGCTCCTTGCGAAACCAATCCACCTATGAAACCAGGACCACCGGGGTTGTTGCCATTCACTAATTGAATATTGTAACCTGTATTTGGGTTTCCGGCAGTAACCGATGTAGCCGATGACCAGAACAATACATTTCCATAATAGGTAGGCAAATGTGTTGCATATGCTGGTGAGTTTGGCGATAATTCAGCTTTAATAAAATAGTTTCCGTATGCTACTCCACCAAAGTGATAATGTCCTAATGAATCGGTAGCTGTAGCTGCAACTTGCACTAAAGATAAACCGCCATTAGTAGAATCAATCTCAATCAATCTAACATAACCAGGAGTAGCTGCATCGTTAGTATTGAACGTTACTGTTCCATCAATGTCATACGTTTGAATTCCACCAACAGTAAATGTATGGCAAACACTGTCTTGGCAACCTGTGCTATTGTAAATAGTTAAGCATACAGTGTGTTGACCGTTGGTAAATGTATGTGTTGGGTCGGCAGTACTGGCTTGTGTTCCATCTCCAAAACTCCAGTTATAGAAATATGTATTAGCAGGCACAGTGGCTTGAAAATAAATAGAGTTAGCATTAGCCGGAGAAACTGTGTAAGTGAATGAAGCTTGGCATCCTATATTAGAAGTATCCCCAACTACAATTGTTTGACATGATTGATTACTGCAGCTATCCGCAGGATTGTAAACGCTTAAGCAAACTGCATAAGTGCCGGCAGCTAATTGGCGAACCACGCTTGCATCGTTGGCTGATGTTCCGTTTCCAAAATCATAGTGATATGATGCACCGCTTATAACCGAGCCTGTAAGGTTAAAGAACACATATCCTGCACTATCCGACCAAGTAAAAGCTGCACTGCAGCCGCCACCTGAGGTAGCTCCGGGAACAATAACATTTTGACAAGCTGTGTTTTGGCAACCCGCACTATTGTATATGGTTAAGCAAACGTTAGCTGTGTCGCCGGGTAGTAAACCGCTGTTTGCGAAACTATGCCACACATCAGCCCCACTTGCAGTGTTTCCGCCTCCAAAACTCCAATAGTAGGAGTATGGATTTAAAGAATCGCCAGCAGTTTGATAAAAGTGAACTTGGCCATTAGAAACATAATACGAGAATGATGATTGACAAGCAGGCGGGTTAGTAGTGCTGCTATCGGCAATATAAACATAGTCGCAAAATTGGTCTTGACAACCGTTGCTATTGTAAATTGTTAAGCACACTTGGTGCCATCCGGTATCTGAAAAAGTATGTGGTGGGTCATAAGTGCTAGCCTGTGTTCCATCACCAAATGTCCAGTTATAGAAATAAGTATTAACCGGAACTCCGGCTTGGAAATTTACAATATGGCTATTGGTAGGCGACTGAGTAAATGAAAATGAAGAAACACAGCTTGTAGCGTTTGGATTGCAGCCCAAAGCAAAATCATGAGTAACCATATTCACTGTGCCTTGTGCGTTTTGAATATGTTCAGTGTAAGCCGCACCACATGCATATATACTTACAATATATACAATGTTTGGTCCGGGTGTTGCACCGCCGGGAATACCAAAGGCATAACGTCCAATTGAATCGGTTTGCACACAGTCGCTGTATGTAAACGCAGTTTGAACTGACGAGTCTGTTGTTATGCAGACTGTTTGATTTGCTACTGTAGCACCGTTTGGGTCAGTAACTGTTCCCAAGGCATAAAAATTACCTTGAGCCATTGCCCCCATAGCCGTCAGGCTAAGGGTAAGAATTTATTGTTATAAACGGGATAGCGTTACTAAGTTTCAGAAAAAGGAGCAGTGCTAAAGCGGGTTTCAAGTAGAATTGAGTTGCGAAACAAAAACTCATGAAACCAACAAAAGCACTGC
>CANJNG010000157.1 GCA_947475205.1 Bacteroidota bacterium | reverse complement strand
CCCCTTACAGGTCGGTAAGGGGCTATGTTCGGTCTTACCTACCCCCCTTACAGGTCGGTAAGGGGCTATCTTCGGTCTTGCCTACCCCCCTTACAGGTCGGTAAGGAGCTATGTTTACTACCCCTCCCTTCTCGCCACCAAGGTCAATATCGTAGCCAGAGCAACGGTTTCGCCGGTTTCGTCATATACATCCACCTGCCATTTCACAACTCCTTGGGCTGCTTCGTCTTCACGTTTGTCTTTGTAAATCTTTTCTTTCACGGTGAGCCTCACGCCTATGGTAGCTCCCACATATACGGGTTTGATAAATCGCAATTCATCTAAACCATAATTGGCCAGCACGGGGCCCTTTTTGGGGTCAACAAACAATCCGGCAGCAGCGGAGATAACGAAGTATCCGTGGGCAACCCGGCTGGTGAAGATGCTGCCTTCGAGCGAAGTAACATCGGTGTGGGCATAGAAATTATCGCCACTTATATTGGCAAAGTTCACCACATCGGTTTCGGTAACGGTGCGTTTGTGGGTAACGAGGGTTTCGCCAATCTTCAAATCTTCAAAGAACTTACGGAAGGGATGAATAATGTCCTCGGTCTGTTCGGCTTTGGGCATATACACTTGGGTAATGGCCGTAAGCGTAGTGGGCGAACCTTGCAAAGCCGTGCGTTGCATATAGTGAAACACCCCACGCACTCCGCCCATTTCTTCTCCTCCGCCAGCCCGTCCGGGACCGCCGTGAACAAGATGTGCCAAAGGCGAACCGTGGCCTGTGGCTTCCCCTGCACTGTGGCGATTGATGATATACAATCTTCCGTGGTAGGCAGCCGTTCCCATCACTATTTCGGTAGCAAAATCGTCGCTTGCAGTAAAGATAGAACCCACCAAACTGCCCTTGCCCAGCTTAGCCAAAGCACATGCATCGGCAGCAGTTTTGTAAGGCATAACCGTACTCACCGGGCCAAAGGCTTCGATGTTGTGGGAATCCAAGTTCTGGAAAGGTTTGTTGTTGTAAAGCAGCATAGAAGCAAAGAATGCCCCACGCTCTCTATCTCCTCCCGTTATTTCAAAATTATCTAAATCGCCATACACCACTTCGGAGGTTTGCTTGAGCTGAACCACCTTCTCCCGCACATCGGCCACTTGTCCTCTGCTAGCCAATGGACCCATCCGCACACCTTCCACGTAGGGGTCTCCTATTTTGGTGGTGGCGATGCGTTTTTTCAGGGCATCAATAACTGCTTCTACCAAATGTTCGGGAACTATAGTGCGGCGAATGGCCGTGCAGCGTTGTCCCGCTTTTGTAGTTAGCTCTTTTGATACTTCTTTGATGAACAGGCCAAACTCCTCCATATCGGGTGTAACATCGTTGCCCAGAATGCAACAGTTCAACGAATCGGCTTCCATATTGAAGCGTACCGAGTTTTCAATAACCTTGGGATGGGCTTTCAGCATCTTGCCCGTTTGGGCACTGCCAGTGAAGGTTACCACATCTTGCATATCCACATGGTCGAGAATATCGCCGGCACTGCCGCAAATCAGTTGCAAAGCCCCGGCAGGTAGAATGTTCGATTTCACAATTTCCTGCACCATCAGTTCAGTGAGGTAGCTAGTGGAGGTAGCCGGTTTCACAATGGCCGGAACGCCCGCCAAGAAGTTTACCGCCAGCTTTTCCAGCATCCCCCAGCAAGGAAAGTTAAACGCATTAATATGCACCGCCACGCCTTCGAGCGGAACACAAATATGCTGGCCTATGAAAGTTCCATTCTTCGAGGTAATCTCCGGTTTTCCATCCACATGAAAGGGCGTGTTGGGTAGTTCTCGCCTTCCCTTCCCACTCATCACAAAGAGGTTGCCTATGCCGCCCTCAATATCCACCCAGCTATCGCCTTTTCCGGCTCCTGTGGCTGCAGATAGTTTATAGAAAATATCTTTCTTTTCGTTGAGATACAAAGCCAAAGCCTTTAGCATCCTTGCCCGTTCGTGGAAGGTGAGCTTACGCAAGGCCGGGCTTCCCACTGAGCGGGCATATTCCATCATGCCCTTAAAATCTAATCCTTTGGAAGTGGCATGAGCCACCAGTTCACCATTAATGGCATTATATAAAGGCGTTCCCTCGCCTTCGCCTTCCACCCATTGACCGAGTGCGTAGTTTTTGAGTTTCATTTTGCTGAGATATTGGATGTTAGACTTTAGATATTAGATTATTGACTTGTGTGAAAATATTGGGCAAAGATGCAGGAAAATTGCAACGAATTAAAATCGGTTATTACAAGCTAAAGCTATCGGCAAAGGATTATTCCGGCCAACAGCATAATCATTCATTCCATTTATCAGCACTTGCCTCGCACTATATAACTTGCGGCCTCCAATTATTCATGAAATCTTTCAAATTCCTCAGTATTCTCGGCCTTGTAGCAATCTCTATTCCTGCATTTTCACAAAAGAAAACCGATGAAGTGGGTGCAGATAAAGCTGTAGATGTACCTGTTCCTTACGACCACATCTCTACCCATCAATACAAGGGTTTTGTGGTGAAATCGTTTTATCTGCCTATGCGAGATGGGGTGAAACTGGCCGTGGATATGTATCTTCCAAAGGGATTGAAAGATGGAGATAAAATTCCAACCCTGCTTCACCAAACCCGCTACTGGCGTGATGTGGATGTGCGTTGGCCATTCTCATGGTTTGTTAAAACTCCCATTGGTTTATTGGGAAAGATGATTAGCGAAATGACCAAGAATGGCTATGCTGTTGTAAATATTGATGTGCGGGGTTCGGGAGCATCGTTTGGCCAAAACCTTTATCCCTGGGCCGAGGCCGAAGTAAAAGACGGTTACGAAATGTGTGATTGGATAGTGAAGCAACCTTGGAGCAACGGTAAGATTGGCACAGCCGGAGCATCCTATACAGGAACAGCGTCCGAATTTTTGCTCACTACCCAACATCCGGCCATTAAAGCCGATGTAAATATGTATTCGTTGTTCGATGTGTATGCCGATAATGCTTTTCCGGGTGGAATCCACAACGAATGGTTTACCCGCAACTGGGGCAAGGCCAACCGCATGCTTGACGATAACACAATTCCTACTAAAAAGAAAAGCGTGAAAATGGCTATCCGAGGTGTGAAACCTGTGGACGGAAAAGGCCACCGTAAACTGCTGAAAGAAGCCATTGCCCAGCACAAAGACAACCTTAATGTAAACGATGGTGCTATGAAAATGGCTTTCCGTAACGAAGCCCCCATTCCCGGCATTAAAGCCGATTTGTTTAGTCCGCATAGCTTTATTGATAAAGAAATAAAAGGCGGAGTGCCTGTTTATTCCTACAGCGGCTGGAGCGATGGATGCTATCAAAATGCTGCAACCAAGCGATTCCTAACCTTAGATGCTCAAAAATATAAACTCATTCTGGGGCCTTGGGAACATGGCGGAAGCTATATCACCAGCCCCAATGCTCAAGGGAATTCGGGCTTCGACCACTTTGGCGAAATATTGAAGTTTATGGATTTCTATGTAAAGGGAATCCAGAACGGGATAGACAAAGAACCCCGCGTTCATTATTTTACCCAAATCGAAAACAAATGGAAAAGTGCTGAAACGTGGCCACCAATAGGCTTTAGGTCATACACATTTTGTTTCGTTTCAAAGAATAAATTGGTGCAGGAAGAAGCCGCAGTTTCCGAACCGGCCACAATAACCTATAAAGTGGACACATCGGCCACCACCGGGAAAATTACCCGTTGGGAAAGCGTTGCCGGTCAGTTGCATTCTCCCAATGTATATCCCGACCGCAACGAGCAAGATAAGAAACTCATCACTTTTGATGCCGATGAATTCACTGCCGATTTTGAATATACCGGACACACGAAAGTGGATTTAATGGTGAAATCATCGGAGGGCGATTGCTCCTTCTTTGTTTATTTGGAAGATATTGATGAAACCGGGAAGGTTACCTACGTTACCGAAGGCCAGTTGAGAAGCCTAAACCGGAAAGTGGGAGCAAACCCTGCGTACAAACAGGTTGGTGATTGGCATAGCTTTAATGAAGTAGATGCAAGTCCGCTCAATACCAACAAGTATGAAAAGATTAGCATAGACTTATACCCAACATCCTATTTGTTTAAGAAAGGCCATAAACTAAGAATCGCTATTGGAGGCCACGATAAAGAACATTTCAGGCTAATGAATCCAAATCCGGCTACTTGGGAGTTTATGCTAAAGGATTGTAAGGCTACTGTTCCGGGGAAATTTAGAAATTGATATTTGGGGATTTACACCCGATAACTACCCCGCCAACTCCTTTGCCCGCTTTTCTGCATTAAGAAGTCCGCTTATCAAAATCTCGTTTAGTTTACCTTCGTTAAAGGTGCTTAAAGCTGCCTCGGTTGTACCGCCTTTTGAGGCTACGGCGGCTATGAGTTCATCTAAACTTTTATCGGAATTATTCACCAAATGATAGGCACCTATCATGGTTTGTTTCACCAGCATTGCCGAAACGCCTTCTTCCAACCCCATTTGTTTTCCGGCTTCGATAAGGTGTTTGAGGAAATAGTAAAAGTAGGCCGGACCACTTCCGCTGAGGGCTGTAACGGCATCGAGCAAACTTTCATCTTCCAGAAAAACCGACCGCCCTGTGCTGTTTAGCAGGTTTTCAACCAAACGCATTTGAGCCATACTTATTTCCTTGGAAATGGAATATGCCGTAATGCCCATCCCAATTTGTGCGGGAGTGTTGGGCATTGCCCTGATTACAAATTTGTGTTTTAGCAGTTCCTGCAAATAGGCAATTGGCTTTCCGGCCATAATGGAAACCACCGTGTTCTTTTCGCTGAGGGCATTAGCCAATGAAGCTGCAACAGTGGGAAAGTCCTGCGGTTTTACGGCTAAAATGATTATCGGAAATTGTGAAACAGTTTCCCGTTCCAACACTGAAACCACCTTACCTATATTTAACTTTTCCAAAGCCACTTGGCGGGCTTCATCTTTTTCCACCAAAAGCAGGTTTTCTCTATCGGTGAGATTATACTTTAGAAAAGAATTGGCATATGCCATTCCCATATTTCCGCAACCGAGGATAGCTATTTTCATAGGATTAAAGTGATAAACAAAGCATTCCTAAATTTACCATCGCCGCCAAAAAATACATGGCAATGGTAGCTGCCCCGGCATAATCTTTCGCTATTCGCTGCCCGAAGAAGAGCATAAGCAGTGAAACGGCACTTAATGTCGCCCCTAATTGAGCTAAGGAAAAGGTTTTAAGCCAAACTATCTCCACAATAGCGGCAATGCAAACAAAACCCGTTGCTATTTCAAACAGGGTAAGCGTTGTTAAAAGCAAAGGGACTGTGCCTTTTAAAAATGATTTGGAAAAGTGGCCGATTAGCCATTCTAAATTCCCTTTTCTATCTGTAATTTTATCGAAACCGGATTGGAGAAACAGAATTGCCCAAAATACACAGAAACATACCGCTCCGAGGCTTTCATAGAGCGAAGGGCAATGGGTGGTGGATTGTAAAATCATTCTGAATACTTCTTCTCTTTGAGCTTTTTGTCAAGCTGCGTGCTTGTATCGCCCAATCCTTTGGCTTGTTGCCAAAGCTCGGTAGCTTTGCTTGTATTGCCTAATTGGGCTTCTACATCGCCCAAATGTTCTATGAGTGTACCATTGGTTTGCCCACCGTTGGCAATGGCTTTTTCTATCCAAACTTTGGCCTCGGTATAGTTGCCCATTTGAAACAGAATCCAGCCGTAAGTATCTTGATAGGAAGCGTTATCGGGTTCTAAATCGTTTGACTTCTTCGACATTTCTTTGGCTTTCTCTAAATCCTTTTTCCTCACCGATAAATAGTAGCTGAAATTATTGAGCACATTGGCATTGTTGGGTTCAATTTTCAGGGCTTCGATGTAGCTACTGTCGCTTTTAGCGGTTTCTTTTGTTTCGTTATAAACATCACCCAAACTACTCCAAAACTGGCCTTGCATATTCTTGTCGAAAGAAAGTGATTTGCCCTTTATTAACGTGGTAATTGCATCCTGATACTGTTTGGTTTGGATTTGACTTAATCCCTTTAGCAAATAAGAAAAGGCTTCCACAGGAAAAAGCTCAATGGCTTCGGTAGCTGTTTTAATCAATAGGTCGTTATCCCGCAACTGGCTTAGAATAACTAAATACTGACTCCAAACCGGATATTTTGCTTTGTCTAAATCCAGACATTTCTGGTATTTCAATTTAGCTTCCGGCAGTTTATTATCTCGATATAAAAAGTCGCCATACACGGCATAAGCCTTAGGGTCGGTGCCATGCGTATCTTCCAATATTTCGAGCAATTCATAAGCCTGCCCTTTCATTGCAGCATTGGTTTCAGAAAGGGTGTAGAACGACATGAGCACTTTCATTTTGGTGTCGATATCGAGATTGCGGTTGGCAAATGCTTTTTTTAGATATACAAACGATTGCTCTTTGTTGCCTTTGCTGCGGTAATATTCAGCCATCTGCATATTGAGAAAGGCTTCGTCGGGCGAAATTTTCTCAATCTGTTTATACACTTCAAAGGCTTTGTCGTGAAGGTTATTGGCGTGATATAGTTCCGCCAAAATGTTGTAATACCGAACCTCTGCCGGAAAGTTTTCAATGAGCTTGGTAATTTCCTTTTCGGCTTTATCCACCCGGTTTAGTTGCAACCAAAGCTTTTCTTTCTGTAAACTCATTTCTTCATCCACACCCAAAATAGCTTCCACTTTATCGTAATAGCCGATAGCGTCTTCATATTTCTGCATCAAAATATAGGTGTCTGCTATTTTGTAAAGCACTTCCACATCACGAGGACGCAGTTTTAATATCTTCTCGTAAACCTTTACGGCTTCTTTATTATTGCTTTGTTTGGTAAGCAACTCGGCCTTGAAATCTAAGTAATAAGTATTTTCAGGGTCGCCTTTAAGGGCTTCATTAACCAGGTCGAGTGCTTTGTCATAAGCTCTTTTCTCATCCATAATGCGGGCTAATTCATATTTGGCCGCTGCATTGTTGGGATTAATGGTAAGAACTTCCAGAAACTTCTTGGCCGCATCTTCCTTGTTGTTCAATGATTTTTCGCGGCAGGCATCTAAATAGGCAATAATCTCCCGGCGGGCATTCATATCCAGCACGGCAGCATTGCCATCGCTGTCTTTATCGGAATTTTGTGCTAAGGAAACTCTGCTTAAGAGCATCAATAAACACAGCATGAAAAAGCTTGGGAAAGGAAAAATCTTACTCACAAATTCGCCGGGGAAATTAAAGGGGTAAAAGTAGGAAACAGTTTTGGAACTAATGAGGCTATTAAATTAATGCCTACAGGACAATTGAAGATTAAAATACACTTAAGATTTTTTTTCTGCCTTATTTGGTTGCATAACCTATCCTTAGGTTTATATGTAATTCTTTCTGGCCTAATTTATAGGGCTAAGGTTTTAATGTCGCTTATTTCTAAAACCTGTTTTGAGTATCCTTTCACAACAACATTAATCATGGCTTGTGCTACTTCCTGAAGGGTAAGTGTATATTTAGGAAACAGCAGCGGGAATATTAATATCACGGGTTTGAAAATTGCTTTTACATTTTTCTGGCCTTTAAATGGTTTCATAAAGCCGGGGCGAAAGTTGTAAACTCCTTTAAAGGATAGTTTCATCAAGGTATTTTCAGTTCTGCCTTTTACCCTTGCCCACATTAATTTTCCCTTTTCGGAACTATCTGTGCTGCTGCCCGAAACGTAGGTGAAAACCATGTCGGGATTTAGCGATGCCAGGGTGCGGGCAAAGCTAAGCGTGGTGTCGAAGGTTATATAGGTATATTGGGCCTCGTCCATACCCACCGAACTAATTCCGGCACAGTAAAAACAAGCATCGTAGCCTTTTAATTGCCCTGCAAAGGCATCGAGCTTGGTGAAATCGGGAACTAACAGTTCTTTTAATTTAGGATGGCTCAAATCGAAGTGTTTGCGGTTTATGATTAGCACTTCCTTGATGGCTGGATTTTGCAGACATGCCAATAAAACACCTTCGCCCACCATGCCCGTTGCTCCTGTAATAATTATTTTCATGAGGTAAAATTAGGGGTTTTATTGAAAGACACTGGCCAGCGGGAAATTGCTTTTTATCGGTCACAGACCGATTTCTCAACCGAACTCGTTACAAACGAGTTCGAGCGGGGGCGTTTTCTTGATTGTCAGTGTCGATTTATTTACTGTAAGAGGCGATATCCGTTGTGTAAGAGGTGATTTCTTTTGTGTAAGGGATGATTTCTTTTGTGTAAGTGACCCCTCCTAAAATAACTTGACACATTCTGATGTTAATTTAGAATTTTATTGTCAAGATTTATTGTTATTACTGAAGCAAGATTACGGTTAAATCTGATACCGCTAAAAATGCATTTAAGGATTTG
>CANJNG010000156.1 GCA_947475205.1 Bacteroidota bacterium | reverse complement strand
CGTCGAAAGGGTATCTCGTAACGACGTTTTTCGTCCGTTCTTGCAAACGAATCTGACACTAATATAGTGTGTCTTTCTTCTTGTTTCTCTTTCTCCATTTTGAGTTTTTTGTTTTCAAAATGTGTCAAGTTTTTTTAGGAGATGACACTCCGATTGGTATCCTCGGCCTCCGGCCGTTTCCACTTTCCTGTAATTCAAATATCCGTGTCCCTCTGTGCTTTCTGTGCCTCCGTGGTGAAAAATACACCTCCCTTTTATTCCATTTTCAGATTACTTTTGCCCAAAACAACGCTATGTTCGACCAGTTAGGCAAAATGAAAGAACTCCAAGGCAAAATGGAGGAAGTTAAAAACCGTTTAGAAACCATCACCCTCATAGGCGAATCCGGCAACGGCGAAGTGCGGGTAATGTGCAATGGCAACCGTCGGGTAAAGAACATTCATATAAACCACACACTCTTCAAAACCGCCGACAGCGAACAAATCGAAGAACTCATAGTAGTAGCCACAAACCGTGCTTTAGAACAAGCCGACCGAGTAAACGAAGCCGAAATGCAATCGGCAGCAATGGGAATGTTGGGAGGTTTTCCGGGATTAAAGTAAGCACACAGGGTTTGATATACGTTAGGGGTGCGGCGGCTCTCCCCCTTGCAAAGGGGGAGTTGGAGGGGGATTCAAATACAAAATTCCAATTAAGAAAAAAGCTACCGTTAATTATTGCGTTTATATATAGCATTTCAATTCTCATCGGCATCAGCTTCCCAGCCTATTCCCAATCCGATACCGATACACTCCGCCAACGCTTCGATACCTTAGAGCCTCGTAAGTATAACCTCCAAGATTTCAGAGAAGGGTTTCGCCCGGCAACCCGCCAGTGGCAAAACACCCTCGAAGATTTCCAGTTCTACAATCGCAACATCTTAACCAATCTCTATAACTTCTCCACAGGAAACCTCGGAGGGCCGGCCTTTTCACCATCCCTCAAAGTAGATACCATTACCGGATTTCGCACCGGTTATAATGCCTTTGACGTTTGGAATATCGCTAATCAAAACATTGCTCTGCTTTCCTCCAATGTACCCTTTACCCGGGTGAAATACGTTTTCGGTTCTAAGAAAGAAAACTACATTTTTGCCGACCACGGGCAAAGTTTCGGCAAATATGTCTCTGCCGGATTTACCTTTAAACGCATCACCTCCGAAGGCTTTTACACCAACGGCAAAAACACTTCCACCGATTTCAATATTTATGTTGTAGCCAATTCTCGCAATTTCCGCTACCGAACCTTAACGGCTTTCTTTACAGGAAACAATAAAAACGGCGAAAACGGCGGCGTTCAAAACTCATCCGATGCCGCTAACCTGCAAAGTGTGAACCTCTCTACTGCGAGTACCGTTTGGAAACGCACTTCCGCCTTATTCAGCCATTCCTACAGTTTAGGCAAAATGGTGGATTCCCTGCCCCTCGATTCCTTTCGGGTAAAGCCTATTTACAGCGTAAGAATCGGCCACGAGTTTGAATACTCCAGCCAACGGTTCTTCTTTTCAGACCCAAATGATGATACAACCTTTTTCCCAGTCCAAATTCAGGACACCATTATCAGAGATTCATCGCAACTAAAATCCTACGAAAACAGAGTATTTCTGGTAAATGAAAATAGCCGGGGCTTTTTAAAGAAATGGGTGGCCGGAGCCAAAAACTCCATTTTAAACTGGAGTAACGAAAGATTGCACAATAACTATATCAATACTTCTGTGTATGGAAGCGTGAAATTAGGCTTCACCAAACAATTATTCTTAGATGCATCGGGACAAATGGAAATAACGGGTTACAACAAAGGCGATTTCTCGGTTCGTCCTGCCGTGAGTTTTGTGTTCGGAAAAGATTCTATTCAAAAAGCCTCGCTCCGTGCAGGGATTACCGTGTTAAATCAAACCCCTGCCTTTATTTATTCGCAATGGAGCAGCAGCCATTTCAAGTGGGATAGTCTTAATTTGAGCAAAATGCAATATTTTACGGTTGATGCTCAGTTGAATCTTCCCAAGCAACGGCTAACCTTAAATGTAGCCTATAAAACGGTAAACAATTACACCTATTTAGACAGCACTATCCATCCCGCCCAGTTGAATGGTTTGCTAAGCATTACCGAATTCAGGCTTCATAAACTGTTTAGGTTTGGTAAATGGGGATATTATGCCACCGGGCAAGGGCAATTGATAAGCAACACTGCCGTTATGCCCATGCCCAAAGTGGTTGCTCGAACAGGACTGTTTTTAGAGAAGTGGGCTTTTAAAAAGGCAATGCTTATGCGAGTAGGCTTCGATGTTGCTTATTGCGATAAATATAAATACAATGCGTATCACCCCGAGTTGAATCAGTTTTATGTGAGTGCGTCCTCGGGCAATTTAGGCAACCAATACGTAATAGACATTTACATATCGGCACGTATAAAACGCAGTTCGTTCTTCTTTAAATACGAACGCCTGAATGGAATTTGGGATAAGAAGCCCATTTATGCCGTTAGTAGTTATCCATTTCCGGGTGGAGCCATTAAGTTTGGCATCAACTGGATTTTTATGGATTACCTACCTAAGAAGACTGAAGAAAAGAAGTAAACTTCTCAACTTCAATATCCGCACATTTAAAATGTCCGGCCGGACACGCATTTCGTCCGTGAATGCCACAAGGGCGGCACGCCAAAGCCTTTGGATATTCTACCACCGTAGCATTATCGGAAAGTGGGCCAAAGCCAAACTGAGGCAAAGTGCTAAGGAAAAACGCCTTAACCGGAGCATTCATAGCCGAAGCAATATGCAGCGGGCCGCTATCATTTACATAATTCATTTTAGCCCCCTGCATCAAAGCTCCACTTTGCAGCAGTGATAGTTTCCCTGCCATATTCACCACATTTAATCGCTTGGCATTAATAATAATGCTTTGGTTAAGTTCCTTATCGTCTGCCGAACCCAAGAGGTAAACCGTTATATCTTCGGGAACAGACTGCACAAGTTCTTTCCACTTTTTGCGGGTGAGTCGCTTAGTTTTCCATATAGAAGCAGGTGCAATGCAGATATAATCTGCGTCTTGAAATGGTTTTACAACCTCAAAATCTGTTTCGGCAGGGTAGAGGCGTGGGCGGATTTTTGGAATATTTACCCAAGTGCTTAATACGCTGTGGTTGCGATCGGTTTCGTGTGGGAAGTTTGCTTCGTACTCCTGTTGAGGTTTTACCTCCAAAATGTGTTTAACCTTTTTGGTAAACAAAAACGAAAACGGATTCTTATCAAATCCTGCTGTAAACTTAGCTCCCGATAGCCCGGTAATTATGCCTGAAAAAGCAAAACGATGTAGGTTTATCACAGCATCGTAGTGTTTCTTTCGCACTATTTTTAGTAACCGCCAAAATTCCGAGGTCTTATCTTTCTTCTCTAAAATGATTGTCCTATTGATAAAAGGATGATTAGCCAATAGGCTTTCATTGCCTTTTCGGAGTAAGAAATCTATTTTTATGCCGGGAAACGAATGCTGTAAGGTTTCCACTAGGCCTGTGGCTAAAATTACATCGCCCAAAAAAGCGGTTTGAATTATCAACACTTTTGAACCCGACCCAATAGATGTATGCACACACAAAACTATAATTATTTACAGGATAGAAAATGTGGGTGTGGTTATATTTTAAAAGAAAATTGCGATTTAATGTTTTTTGGATTTGGGAATGCTGACGAAATCTTTTAACCAAAACACAGCATTAAAGAAGTGTTGCTTTAAGTATTACAGCATCTTTTGCCGTTTTACCAAATAGGGTATCAGCACCTGGCGGAAACCCTGGCTAATATCAGCTTCAACAAAGTCGATGTTATATTTGCCGCATCGAAGTTTAAGCTCGGCCACTTTTTCGGCCATGCTCGAAGTGTAAAGCTCCTTTACTTCATTGGGAATAAGCTTTAATTCTTCGCCACTTTCTAGGTCGATGAAGCGATACGGACGGTTTTCATAAGTAAAATCTATTTCCGATTTCTTTTCCACTGTATGAAAAAGAATCACCTCATGCTTTTTATAACGTAAATGCTGCAAGGCCGAAAATAGTTCGTCGTTTTCGCCCATACTATCAAACATATCGCTGAAAATTATTACCAACGAACGGCGATGTGTGCTTTCAGCGATTTGGTGCAGGCAGTCGGCTGTATTTGTTTTTTGATTGGTCTTTTCACGTCCTGATTTAAGTAGTTTCTCTAATTCGAGATACATCAACTTGCTGTGCTTTAAACTGCTCTTAGCCGGAATTTGTATAGAAACTCCAGCATCAAAAACCGAAAGCCCGAAGGCATCTCGCTGTTTTTGCAGCATCAGAATAAGTGAAGCTGCGGCAAAAACCGAAAAACCAATTTTCGTTTTATCAAAATCTGCCTCTTTCTGAGGAAATGGAAAATACATAGATGACGAAGCATCAATTACCAACTGGCATCGCAGATTGGTTTCCTCTTCGTATCGCTTAACAAAGAGTTTATCAGTCCGGCCAAATAATCGCCAATCAATATGGCGGGTTGGTTCGCCTGCATTATAAATACGGTGTTCGGCAAATTCTACTGAAAAGCCATGAAAGGGGCTTTTATGTAAACCTGTAATAAAACCCTCGACCACCTGCTTAGCAATAAACTCCAGATGACTAATCTGTTGAATTTCTGCGGAGTTTATGTCGAGCATTTAGGGAGTAATTAGTAATGAGTAGAGTGAAGCGAGTAAAAGTAATGAGATAAAAAGCCACAACATAGTAGCTAAAACATGCTCATTACTATTTACTCAATTCTCATTACTTAAATCAGCTGTGCATCAATTTTAGCCGCCAATACCGGTTTTGGCACTGCACCAACTTGTTTGTCCACTACTTGTCCGTTTTTGAAAACGAGCAAAGTTGGGATATTGCGGATACCGAATTTCATACTGATGTTGGGGTTTGAATCCACATCTACTTTCCCCACTATGGCTTTGCCTTCGTAGTCGTGTGAAAGTTCTTCTACGATCGGGCCAACCATGCGGCAAGGACCGCACCATACTGCCCAAAAGTCAACCAATACTGGTTTGTCGGATTTCATTACTATTTCGTCAAAGTTTGCGTCTGTTAGTTCTATTGCCATAAAATTTTAATTTAATATTTTTAGAACACAAAAATACCCTAAATTGTTTGAGGGAGCGGCTGAAATAAATTGCTTAACATTAATTAGTTTTCCACAGAGAGTGGTTAGGGTAGCCTACACGACTTGCAGCTATTGAGCTTTATCCCGCATTAACCAACTCTATTATCTTCTTTTTCAAATCGGCCGGTTCAAAGGGTTTGGTGATATAATCATTTAATCCGCTTTCAAAAAGTTCATCAATTTCCTGCTTTGTAACGCCAGCAGTCATTGCACAAATTTTCATTTTGTTTCTTGGTTCGGGGAAGGTCTCCCTAATTGTTCGTGTGGCAGTCATGCCATCCATTTCGGGCATTTGAATGTCCATTAATACGAGGTCGAAATCGGTTTCACGAAGTTTATCAAGAGCTATTTTCCCATTTTCGACTACTTCAATTTGAATTCCCGGAAACAACTCATCTAAGGTATCTACAGCTACTATTTGATTAAACTCATTGTCTTCGGCCAAAAGGATTTTCAGCGGACGGTTTAGGTTGAGCGAAACTGTATCTTTTTCATTTATGAGGGAAATTTCCATTCCTTCTTGATAGGGGATTATGAAATAAAATTCGCTTCCCTTTCCGCTTTCGCTTTTCACTTCTAAGGTGCCGCCATGCAGTTCTACCAAGTGTTTCGAGATGGTGAGCCCTAATCCTGTTCCGCCAAATTTTCGGGCAGTTTCGGAGGTGGCTTGGCTAAAGCTCTCAAAAATCTTGGCTAATTTATCCTCTGGAATTCCGATTCCGCTGTCTTTCACTGAAAACCTGACGAGTTTATTTTCGTTTTCTTCTTTGTGAAGTTCGATGTTAATTTCCACCTTCCCTGTTTCCGTAAATTTAATAGCATTTCCTGTAAGGTTTATCAATATTTGATTTAGGCGGGTTTCGTCGCCTTTCACAAATTTGGGTACATCGGGATTGATGTTATATCTCAAATCTAAACCTTTTTCCTCAGCTTTAAATTTTAGGATATTCCAAATGTTTTCGATAGTAGCATGCAAATCAATATCCAATTTCTCCAGTTCCATTTTGCCGGCTTCAATCTTCGATAAATCCAAAATGTCGTTTACAATCACTATAAGATTTTCACCACTTTTCTTAATAGAGGTTAGATATTTAGCTTGCTGCTCGGTAATATCCGTTTTCAGAAGCAAGTTGGTCATTCCGTAAACAGCATTCATGGGCGTACGGATTTCGTGGCTCATATTGGCTAGAAACCGTTGTTTGAATTGTTCCGATTCCTTTAGCTTTTCTGTGGTTTCGATGAGTTCTTTATTGGTCTGCCTTATCTCCGTGTAGGCTGCATTTAGCTTGTCGTAGGTTTTTTGTTTGTAACGAAATCGCACATAAAAAAACAATCCCAAAATGAGGATTAATAGCAGGAATATTCCCAGACTGAAAAGGAAAATGTTCCGTTTGTTTTCGTTTTCTTTGAGTAGCGAAGCAGCAATTAGCTTTTCATTTTCTAATCGGATGTTTTGACTTTCTAACTTTCGTTTATCTAATTCTATAGAATCTTTAATGTGTGTAAATTCTGCTTCTTTCCGCCTTTTTTCATCAGCAAGTTCTTTACTATCTTTTTTCATCTTTGAGATGGTTTGATAGTTGCTCGACATCAGGAAGTTTAACGTATTGGGTTCATTTTTTAGTTGGGATGACCCATTGTCAGTTCTAATTTTCCCCGGGGTATTATCAAATTGCCGGAAGTTCTGAGGGTGTTTGGCCGAATCTTCCCCCATCGGCTTTTGTGCATACATATTTAGAGAAAGGAACAGCCCGAAGAAGAGCAATCCTTTTTGTAATATGTTTACAAAGTTCCTCATCCTACATAGGTAAATACACCAATTTTTTGTTTTCAAAAAACTCTTCCTTATACCATTGGCTAATGTCTTCTATGATAGCTAATTTTCGGTAAGGTTTAAGTTCTTCGGTGAGATCGCCACCTTTTAATGCAATAATTCCATTTGGAATGGCGTTAAGGTTTTTCTTTTTGAATTTTCCATGTGTCCAGCGTTCGAGGTTTTCCATGGGAGCAACGGCACGGGTAACCACGAAGTCAAACTTCTGCTTCACATCTTCGGCACGTCCGTGAATGGTTTCCACGTTTTTTAAACCTAAGCCGGCTACCACTTCGTTCACTACTTTTATTTTCTTGCCAATGGAATCAACGAGTACAAACTTTACTTCGGGGAAAGTAATGGCCAGTGGAATTCCGGGAAAGCCGCCACCGGTGCCTAAATCTAAAATATCGGTGCCTGGTTGAAATGTGATGAACTTAGCAATGGCTAAGGAATGCTTAATGTGTCGCTCTTCGAGGTTGTCGATATCGGTGCGAGAAACCACATTAATTTTCTGGTTCCATTTTTTGTAAAGTTCAATGCAGGCTTCGAATTGGTTCATGGATGTTTTGGGATTGGAACGCTAATGACGCAAATTTGGCAAATTAAAGCGAATTTAATTCGTGTAAATTTTTAGAATTTGCGTCATTAGCGTTCCCATTGTCTTCTCAGGAATTCAATACTTTTTCTTTCAATTGCTTTTTGAATGCCGCTAATCGTTCCGATAAATCTTCATCGGCTGTGGCTAAAATTTGTGCAGCTAATATTCCCGCATTTTGAGCAGCATTAAGTGCTACAGTTGCCACCGGAACTCCGTTTGGCATTTGCAGAATAGATAAAACGCTATCCCAACCATCAATAGAATTGCTTGATTTTATGGGTACACCAATTACAGGTAGGGTGGTTAATGAGGCCGTCATTCCGGGTAAATGTGCTGCTCCGCCCGCTCCGGCAATAATTACTTTTAATCCACGAGATTTAGCTGTTTGAGCATAATCAAACATAAGTTCTGGGGTGCGGTGTGCCGATACGGTTTTTAATTCGAAACTCACGCCTAATTCGGTGAGGATGTCGGCTGCGGCTTGCATTACGGGTAGGTCGCTTTTGCTGCCCATTATTATTCCAACCAAAGGTTTTTGCATTTTTTTGAAGTATGCCGCAAACCTAATAGATTAATGGATTGGGCGGGGGGAGAATTGGGAAAGAGGGGATTTATTAGGAGTTTCAGCGAGGATTAAATTTCTTGGTTGTAGAAGAGAAAAAATGATTTGAATAAGAAAGAGAATATTGCTTGCAACAGGTCAATTCCTGGTGGTCAGAATGGGGGCGTTGCATACAAAGGGTTAATTCCTGGTGGTCAGAACGGGGTCGTTGCATGCAACGGGTTTATTCTTGGTGGTAAGAATGGGGTCGTTGCATGCAACGGGTTAGTTCTTGGTGGTCAGAACGGGGTCGTTGCATGCAACGGGTTAGTTCTTG
>CANJNG010000155.1 GCA_947475205.1 Bacteroidota bacterium | reverse complement strand
CACGAATCGCGGCTTTCTCAAATGATTTGTAATCAAAGTTGTCTTCTTGTTCCATATTGTGTCAAATTTATATGCTTTTTTTGTTTTGACACAGTTTGTTGTACGAACCCGGCCTCAATACAATTTTTTAGTACTCCAAAAACTTAAAACGCGTCCCAAACACGTTTTTGTACCACTTCAAAAACTTAGAACGTGTCCCAAACACGTTTTTGTACCACTCCAAAAACTTAGAACGTGTCCCAAACACATTTTTGTACCACTTCAAATACTTAGAACGTGTCCCAAACACGTTTTTGTACCACTCCAAAAACTTAGAACGTGTCCCAAACACGTTTTTGTACCACTTCAAAAACTTAGAACGCTCCCCAAACACGTTTTTGCTCCATTCGCAAAACTTAGAACGCTTCTCTCCTGCAAAAATTATCTAAAAAGACTATTTACTCCACCGTTAACATGGTTGGTAAATAGGCCAAATTGAACAAAAAAGCTATTTAGCTTATTTATTTCCCCAAGAACCCAATCACCGCCTCATAAAACGCTTTGGGTTGTTCAGCATGAAGCCAATGCCCGGCATTTTCAATAGTATTTATTTCTGAAAACGGAAATTGTTCCTGAATGGCCTCCACATCGGAATCTAAAACATAGTTAGACCTATCGGCCCGAAGAAAAAGCGTGCTTAGGGTACAAATGCCAACCTGAGGTTTGCCCACTTCGGCAATATGCGTAGTTAAACTCTCCAGATTAAATTTCCATTTCAGCTTTCCATCATCGGTTCGGGCAATATTCTTGGCCAAAAACTGCACCGTGGATAAATCCTTAAGTTGCTTAAAAAGCATTTCTTCGGCTTCCTTGCGGGAAGTTATGCTAGTGAAATCGAGGCTATGCAAAGCCTGCAATATTATCTGATGATGGGGAGGATAGGCTTTCGGGGCAATGTCGGCTACAATGAGTTTACTGAGTGATTGCGGAAAGTTAATAGCCAGATGCATAGCAGCCTTTCCACCCAAGGAATGGCCTATGACAGCGGTGGGTTTCCCAATTTTCGTTTCAATAAAGTGGTTTAAGTCTTCGGCTAAAAGTTCAATGCTGAATGCTTCGGTGTGCGGACTTAGGCCATGGTTTCGCAAATCAACACAATAAACGTTGAAATCTGTCGAAAACTGTTTAGCCAGAGTTACCCAATTATCTAAGGAACCAAACAAGCCATGAGCAATTAGCAGTGGGCTGGAAGATTCATTGCCATACTGCTTATAATTTAAATTAAAAGGCATATGTTATCAAGGTGTTGATTAATTTGGACTGTTTCATAAATCAATTGCCCTGCCTTTCAAGGCAGGGATAAAAAGAATAAGAATAAATGGGCTTTAGCCAAACATTTTTTTTGGCTAAAGCCCCATTCCTCATTATATCCTCATCCCCGCCTTGAAAGGCGGGGCAATCAAAAGTCGGAATCACGCTGATTCTGCAAGTTGTCATACACCCTTATCGGTTAAACAGCATCCTTTCGCCATTCAATCCGGTTTCAACAATTTTTCCGGCATCCCAAACCAAATTGCCATTAACAAAAGTCTTTTCTATTTGGGACGAGAAACTATACCCCTCAAACGGCGACCAGCCACACTTATATAATAAGGAGTCCTTTGTTACTTCCTGTTTTCGGTTTCGATTTACCAGTACCAAATCGGCAGCATAGCCTTCCCGAATATAGCCTCGGTCCACAATCTTGAAAAGTTCGGCCACATTGTGCGATGCTTTTTGAACAATAGTTTCTAAGCTAAAAAGGCCTTTCCGCTCCATTTCGAGCAACGCCAAAAGCGAATGCTGAACCAATGGCCCACCCGAAGGGGCTTTCGTGTAGGTCTGCTTTTTCTCTTCGATGGTGTGCGGAGCGTGGTCGGTAGCAATAACATCAATGCGGCCATCGTTCACCGCCTTGCGAATGGCTTCGCGGTCGGCAGCCGTTTTCACCGCCGGGTTCCATTTTATCCAATTGCCCTTGGTTTGATAGTCCTCATCGGTAAACCAAAGATGATGAATGCAGGCCTCGGCAGTGATTTTCTTGTCTTTTAAAGGAATGTTTTCAAACAACTGCAATTCCCTTTCGGTGGAAATATGCAAGATGTGCAATTGGGTTCCGTGTTTCTTAGCCAAGCTGACTGCCAAACTTGATGAAGCAAAGCAAGCCTCGGCACTACGGATTAAGGGATGGTATTCGGGTCTTAGGTCTTCGCCATACTTCTCTTTGTAGCTATCCAGATTTTGGCGAATGATTTTATCGTCTTCGCAATGGGTGGCAATCAGCAAGCCCGAATTGGAAAACACTTTTTCAATGGTAGTAGCATTATCCACCAGCATATCGCCGGTGCTGCTGCCCATAAATATTTTTATACCACACACATTTCGGCCATCGGTTCGGAGGACTTCATCCAAATTGCTGTTGGATGTTCCCATAAAGAATGAATAATTTGCTGCTGATACTTGCGAGGCCCGCTTGTATTTCTGCTCCAGAAGTTCCTGAGTGAGTGCTCCTGGAACTGTATTGGGCATCTCCATAAAGGAAGTAACTCCACCCGCAACGGCAGCCCGACTTTCGGTATAAAGGTCGCCCTTATGGGTAAGACCCGGCTCACGAAAATGTACTTGGTCGTCAATCAATCCGGGCAATAGCAGCAGGTTTTCGGCTTCAATTACTTCACTTCGTCCTTTGGTTTCGATGTTAGGTCCAATCTTTTCAATCCTTCCATTTTTTATTAAAACATCGGCTCTGAAACGGCGACCTTCGTTGACAATTTCAGGGTTTCGGATGATAATGGGGTTGGGCATTGAGAGATTGTTAAATACTATTTTAGGGACTCAACCTTTCAATCTTCCATCCCTTTGTCCCATCTTGCAAGGAATACAAAATTCTATCGTGAAGGCGACTGGGCCGCCCTTGCCAAAACTCAAAGCTAGTTGGCTTCAAAACATAACCACCCCAGTGTGCGGGCCGGGCTATAGTTTTCCCTTCAAAATCTTTAGCTAATTGCACTACCTTTTCTTCCAAATATTCCCTGCTTGGAATTACTTCGCTTTGCGTGCTTGCCCAAGCTCCAATTTGACTTTCGCGAGGGCGGCTGTTAAAATAACTATCCGATTCACCTTCGCTTAGTTTTTCTATTTGACCATGAATACGCACTTGCCTTTCTAATCCTGCCCAAAAGAAATTAAAACAAGCATTAGGGTTTACAGCCAAATTCCGTCCTTTTACAGAAGTGTAATTGGTAAAGAAAGAAAAGCCGTCATGGTTGGCCGACCGCAACAAAACCACTCGTGTATCAGGTCTGTTTTGAGCATCAACTGTAGCAATATTGAAAGCATAAGGTTCATCCAGCTCGGCTTTCAGGGCTTCATCAAGCCAAGTTTGAAACTGAATTACCGGGTCGGGGTTAACTTCTTTTTCATCTAAGGAATGTTTGGAATAGGTTTTCCGTAGCGAATAAATATCGGTATGATTCATTACTTAGCAAATAGTGGTGATTTCAGAATTCCGGCTTTATCTAAAAAATACTGAAGCGATACTTTCAAAACACCCAAACCGTAAATGCTGCTGCGTTTAAAATTGATGCTTGATGCTTCATCAAAATACTTTGTTGGACAAGTTACTTCTCCAATCTCAAACCCGGCATGAAAAATCTGAGCCAGCATTTGGTTGTCAAACACGAAATCATCGGAGTTTTTCATAAAGCTGATACCCAATAAAACTTCCTTTGAAAAAGCACGGTATCCGGTGTGATACTCGCTTAGCTTTTGATTCATCAAAATGTTTTGTGTTAAGGTAAGGCATCGATTGAAAATGTATTTATACATAGGCATTCCGCCTTTCAATGCACCTTTTCCCAAAATACGCGAACCCAAGACAACAGGATAAAGCTCGTTAGCAATAATACTGCTCATAGCCACAATTAGCTTTGGTGTATATTGATAATCGGGATGCAACATAATAACTATGTCGGCATTTAATTCCAAGGCTTTGGAATAGCAGGTCTTCTGGTTTCCGCCATAGCCTTTGTTTTGTTCGTGGCGTATAACGTGATGGACCCCTAATTTCCTTGCTAGCTCGGAAGTGTTGTCTTTACTGTAGTCGTCCACCAAAATTATTTCATCTACCACATCCCTCGGCACTTCATTCAGGGTTTGCTCTAAAGTCTGCTCAGCATTATACGCCGGCATTACTACTACTACTTTTTTACCGTTAATCAAAATTGAATTTACTTAATACCCTATACATTCTACTTAATCCTCACCCCCCCTATTTCACCAACATTCTTCCCAAGTCTATCATTCCATTTTCGTAAGCAATGTCTTTGGCGGTTTCTCCTTTATCCGTTTTGGCCGTAACGTCCACTCCTTTTTCAAGAAGCATGGTGATAACTTCCATTTTGCCATTTTGGGTGGAGTGATGTAATACGGTCCAACCGTTTTCAAATTTCTGATTTATATCCATACCTTTATCTATCAACATTCTTGCAATCTCAGTATTTCCATTCATACAAGCATGAAGCAGACATTGACTGTTGCCGGGCAATTTTACATCAGCCCCTTTCTCCAGCATCATTTTCACTATTTCGGTTTTCCCTTTCTCGCAAGCTAAAGAAAGTGGCGAAAACTCAAACTCATCTTTTGGATTTATCACTTCTGGATTGTTTTTGAGCACTTCTGCTACCATATCAATTTTGTTTTCCGTAATAAATTTCATCAGCTTGTCAGGCCGGATAAAGCGAATAGCATATTTAAACTGGTCAGCATCAACAAACACTTTTTCCATCACCTTGTCACTTTTATCGGTCAAGAAAGCATCAATATTATTGTCGCCCCAGTGTCCTTTGTAGGTGATGGGCGTTCCGGCTTTAAGCGGAGGCAGTTCCTTTCCGTTTACTTTCAGGCTGCAATCGGCATCTGTAGAAATAGTTAGGATAGAAGGGCGGCTTGTGTCCACTTTGCGGGTAGTAACAGTAGGTGCAGGTGCTGCCTGGGGTTTAACTTCTTCAGGTGCTGCGGTGGCTGGAGCAGCAGGTGTTGCAGCAACAGGGGCCGTTTTGCTTGGAAGCACTTTGGTTGTTTTGCCTATATCGGGAGCAATCAACTTGGGCTCTTTGGCAGGTGCAGCAGGTGTTGGGGGTGTTGTGGGTGCGGCACTTGCTTCGCTGTTCACGGGCTTACCGTTTACCATTTTCACAATAGTGCCATCGGGGTTTTTTACATATTTAATATCATCAGCAGGCGGAGCGTTAGCAGGGTCTTCTTTCACGGGTTTGCCGTTCACCATCTTTATTTTCTTGCCGTCGGGAGTAGTAACGTATTTCACATCACTGGCAGCAGGTGTAGCAGGGGCAGTTGTAGTCTGTGAAGAAACAGCTGGTGCATCGTCTTTCACGGGTTTGCCATTTACCATTTTTATTTTCTTGCCATCAGGCGTAGTCACATATTTCACGTCGCCGGCCGCAGGAGTTGCGGCAGGTGTTGTAGTTGCAGTTGTAGTAGTTGGCGTTGCAGTGGCATCATCCTTTACGGGTTTGCCGTTCACCATCTTCACCATTTTGCCATCGGGAGTTTTTACATACTTCACATCTCCCGAAGGTGTGCCGATAAATGTATTGGAGGTTACAACTTTGGAATCGGTAGCTGCAGGAGCATCGTCTTTAACAGGTTTACCGTTCACCATCTTCACCATTTTGCCATCAGGTGTTTTCACATATTTAACATCACCCGCAGGTGAAGCAGGAGTTGTGGTGGTAGTTGTCGTTTTAGTATCAACTGCTCCGGGTTTAGTTGTAGTTTTCTTCTCGGCTTCAATAGCTCTTTTTTCGGCTTCGGTAGCTTTCTTCTCAGCCTCAGCAGCACGTCGTTCGGCTTCAATGGTTCGTTTTTCTAAATCATCTAAACGCTTATTAATATCATTATTGGAAGTTTTGGAATCTGTACTTGTAGCTTTTTTGGTTTCCTGAGCGTTTGCGTAGGCACAACACAGGAAAAACAGCAGGGTTAGGAGACGATTTTTCATTGGAAGGAGAATGACGGCAAATATGGCAGTTTTCTTTGAAAGAATGTATATATAAGTACTATTTATAATGAATTGACAAGGATACAAGGTGATAAAGGCGATAAGGATGCTACCACTTTACCAATTTCCATTTCATAACCTTGCTGTTCGTTACAATTTGAGCATAATAAAATCCGGCTGCTAAACTAGCTGTAGGTATAGAAGCTGTTACCCCTGCCTTTAGTGGTAAGGCCGTAATGACTAGTTTCCCAAAACTATCCCACAAGGACAAGTTTCCTCCATTTTCTATATGTTGAACTTCAATTGTGTTTTGAAAAGGATTAACAATACTGATAGTGCTTTCGTAGAGATTTGCCAGCACTGTGGGGATAGAAGTAGTATCGGTAATGGTGTCGGTCATATCCATACAATTTGTAAATATTCCTGCAAGTCTATCTGTAACGGTTGCAATGGTTTGCTGATTCAGCGTGTTTGGATACCCAATTGAAAATGTCGTATCTGCATTATCATAAATTGAAATAAGGCTTAGATTGCTTGTTCCTGCCGGGGTTGCAGTTCCTTGCTTGTTATTTCCAAATTGATAATTCCCATTTCCATAGATAAGATATTGAGCAAAGGGGGCTGACCCTGTAATTTCATTACCAATATAGGCTGTAGAGTCACTAGCCGGATTGTTTGCCCCAATAATACCATAGGTTTGAATCCTGTTTCGGAGCATCACATTATAAGGGCCGTTTTTCCCATGGCTAGCATCAACTACTAAGTTTTGCACCACATTTTCTTCAAATAAATTTGCGTAAGCATAATTTCCGTGCAACACAATATCGCCCGCTCCATTCGATGGGGCTTGATCCCAAAATGTATTGGTAGAATAATTGTGCTTGAAAACATTGCCGTTCGCTCCCGATTGAACCATCATAGAATGACGTACATGGTCGAAGTTGTTACTATTCACCAAGTAATCGTTAGCTCCCAATTGTAAGTTTACACCGTACCCTTGTCCGCTGCCGCCATAAGCTGTAGCATGGTGGAAATAGTTTCCGCTAATATCACAATGTGCCGAACGTTCGGTACTGATATGCCCAAAGTCTGCATTAACGCTTTCTACGCCCTTCACAAAACAATTTACGGCATAAGAAATTAGCAAATTGGAACGTTGAAATACAATCGTTGGGGTTTGATTAATTATGGCTAAACAACTAAGTCCGCAATTCGATTTCATGACCATCTTCCTGAAATATGCTCCGTTTAAGGTAGTGTAATTTCTTCGCAAAGGTTGGTTTAGGAATATCAAACTATCGCCATCAAGGCTATCTACTTGCAGCAGTTGACCATCATAGCCATCGGCCCAAGACGAAAACGCCAAAGCCGTATCAACATCATTCACATAAATCCAATCACCGACAACCAGGGATGAGGCATTGACCAACAAAACCGTGTCTCCCCGAAGTGCATTGGTGTCTAGGAATACACTTGTAGGCGAAATGTTTCCGCTTATGCGAATTAAATCAATGTAGTCACCTGTGAAATTAAAAAGCAAACGTGTTTGAGTGCTTCCTTCTCCCGCAACAACCGTTTTATTTGGCATGAATACCTGACTATGAAAAACGTAATTCCCTGCCGGAAAATGTACACATGTTGGAATTTGCCCGAGAGTTCCTGCTAATGCTGTCCATGCCGAATCGTTTACTGTAACGCTATCGCCCACAAATCCAAAATCAGAGGCTTCAATGGTGTCGTAGATAACAGTTTGGGTAAGCCCGGCTTTGCTCCAATCAAAATTAAATTCGGTAGGCAAAGATTGAGAATACGATTTGGGTATAAGATAGAAAGTAAAAAGTATAAGGAAGAAAGTATGAGGTATTGGGTAAAAACAGCGTTTCATGGCAACAATTATTTGATGGGTTGAAAGTAGAATAAAGTTTTGGAAACTGTATAAAAATATTTTTACTTTCGCTTCACCTTTAAATCCAACTAATCCTTAAAAATGAATTCCATTCCAGTAGTAGAAAAAGAAACTATCGCAGCTTTAAAATTCGTAAAGCACGAAGTATTGCAGACCAAAGAACAAATTTCTCAACGCAAAGCAGATTTGAACCGAGCAATGATGCTGGGAAATATCGAACACAATAAAATCCGCATCACCTTCGAAACGGAGGACGGACTAAAAGCCGTGGAAACCACTGTTTGGGCCACCACGGAAACAGAAGTTAGCCTGAAAGGGGGAGTAAGCATTCCGTTATCATCCATTCACCGAGTAGATGTTTAGGTAAGAATCCGAATAATAAACTTGTTCTTATTGTAAAAATACTGTTTCTGTTAGGATTATTGGGTGCTTTTTTCTTTCTCACTTTTTGTCTTGGCAAAAAGCAAGCAAAAACCGTGGAAACTTCCAAGGCAATTTTCCCCAACGGCTAAGGCCGAAGGGGAAACCGCGGTCGGAAATCACCCAAACGCCTTATGTCAGCCCTTCGTGATTCCCGCCGCTATTGCTGGGAAGTTTCCGGGCAAAGCCATTTTGAGAGCCTCTGGATAAAGTCGAGTTAAAATGTTTAACCCAAATTAAGCGTTAGCCAAATTGAAAGGCGGTGAAGAGTTTGTTGCTTGATTCCATAAACCATCGAACCATTTTCGTCTTTGCTTTGACAGAGCGATTTTCAGGTGTATTTCACCATTTATATTT
>CANJNG010000154.1 GCA_947475205.1 Bacteroidota bacterium | reverse complement strand
TGGTACAATTTGAGTGATTATGAATTAGAAGCACAGGTAAACGATTCCCTATCATTTATGCAGTTTACGGGTTTAGGCTTAGAAGACAGCGTTCCCGACCATAGCATAGTAAGTCGATTTAGAACTATTTTAACCGAAATATTGAAAAATGATGCCAATTGCATTTTGTAACGGTCTCATGTTTTACGGTTTACTTGAACGGGTTCTGAGCTTAGGGAATGCTCTCAGGCATTTGCCGGAGAGCATTCCGGGATTAGGGATTGCTCTCAGGCAATTACCGGAGAAGGTTCCGGGATTAGGGAATGCTACCAAGCTATTGCTTGGACAGGTTTGGAAGTGTGATGATTTGCCCTACAGTTTGGTTTTTAATTTACTCAAGTCCCAAACGTCAAATTTGCAATATGGTATTTACTTGAATTCTCCTTACTTCACCAAAAACTTCTCCTTCCCAAGCACCTTCCCATTTTCAGAAGCGATAAGCGTATAACTACCGGCAAGGAGTGAGGTCACATCAAAGGAAATTTCATTTTGGTAAGGGAAAGCAGCTAGGATGGCCACTGTTCTACCCTGAATATCTTTCACTAAAATATCAACGGTGGATTTACGGGCAAAGCTAGAAAGGTCAATTGTGATATTGTCGGAAGTCGGATTGGGAAAGAGTTTGATTTTGGCTTTCGGTTTATGTGCTTTTGATAATCCTAAAGCCTGAGTGGACCAACCAAAAGCATATTCGCCTTTTCGGAGCGTGTCCACTTCAATGTTGCCTACTTTGTTGGTAGCACTTCCCATTTTGTTGAGGATGAACCCTTGCACTTGTGTCCAGGGTTTGCCGGCCCCTTCGCGGTAAAGCATCCGCAAATAGTTTTCGCTTCCGGTAATGAAGGTATTGTCCAAGTAACCTGTTGAGGTGTTGGTGCTACCGTTGTATTCAAATTTGGCTTTTGCTAAAAAATCATTACCCCAGTTTCCGTCAATTTTCCAAAAATGATAGTCTGAAATCCGTTCAATACCATCGGGTAAGTTGTCGGCATCGGGTTTCATATAATGATGTTCGGTGCGAATAAGTGCTGAATCTGCCGGAACATTCAGGAGCGTAATCGTAACATTGGTTTGGGGCACAACAAAGGGAGTTAAAGCTTTCAGTTTGGCTTCGAAGTCCACTATGGCATCGCTCATTTCTTCAGCTCTGTCTATACTAACCATCGTGGGTGGCGTTAACACTTCCACTGAAAAATGATTGGTAAGGCTGTCTATCAAAAAGGTGTAGTTGTCTCCAGCATTACCATTGTTCGACAGATTAAACTTCATCGGCATTTTGTATAAATGGGTATTTCCCAAACTGCGTTGGCGGGTGTAAATATCCACTTTCCAAGCCATTGAAATGGTTGGAGTAACCGTAAAGCTATCGATATAGAAGTGGGGGAAACCGGGAGTATATATCCAATCTTCAAAGAAGTTATCAAGGTCGATAACTGTAGCTTCGGCTAATTTCTCTTTCAAATCCACACTGGCTGCATTGCCGTAAGCAAAAGAAGATAGATAATGTTTTGCTCCTACACTATATAAGCTATCGCCCAAAAACTTCCGAAGGGTATGCACCATATCTGCACCCTTGTCATACACTGTGCTGGAATAGGTATATTCATGCGGAATCTGGTTCATGGCCAAATAGCCTCCATCGGTAATGTGGGTAAATTGTAATACTGAACGATGGTTAGCCCTGATCTCGTCTTTGTAGCGTTTTTTACCATAGGCGGCTTCCAGAAAAAGCCTTTCGTTGAAGGAAGCAAAGCCTTCGTTCAACCACATGTCTTTGGCAGTTTTGCAAGTAACGAGGTCGCCCCACCACATGTGGGAAAGTTCGTGAGGGCAGAGGGTTTCATACGTCAGTGAGCCATCTAAAAATGCTCGCCCAATGTGAATATTGGTAGCATGTTCCATTGCTCCAGCATTGAAGGGAACGGTGGTGTAGCCAATTTTATTCCATGGATAGGGACCATACGTATTTATAAAGCAGCGAACGGCGGTATCGAGTTTGGCCATTGAATTTAAGGCATTATTCATATCGCCTCCCACAGCGGCAATTTCTACCGGGACTCCGTTTGAGATGCTATGATGAGTGGAATATGGGGCTACGGCTATTCCTGCCAAATAGGTGGGGATGGGATGATTTAAGGTCCAGTTCCAAACCCTGGAGCTATCGGCCAAAGTATCTACGCTTGTTAATGCACCATTGCAATGTGCTTCGTTATTGCCCACAGTGCGAACATGGAAATCGTATAAAGCCTTATCGGTGAAATTGTCGATGCATGGAAACCAAGACCGCCCATAAACGTGGGGATTAACGCTAAAGCCTACTCCCATATTGAAGGCATATACACCGCTAAAGGTGAATCCGCCCCATCCACCCGGATCTTCGGATGGGAGGCCGTGATAGTAAATGTTTACTGAAAGAGAATCTCCGATATTCAATATTTGGCTGGGATGAATCACCAGATGAAGGCTATCGTATTGAAAGGGGGTTGAAGTTCCATTCTGGAGTACTGAATCCACAGTGAAATCTTGAAGTAACAGCGTAAACTTTGCCACATTGTCGGCCAGAGCTTTGAGTTTTATAGCTGTGTTTCCACGAATGCTTTGTGCCGAGAAGTTAATGGTGTCGATACGAATATCGTAATGCTCTGCCTGCACAGTATCGGCTTCGGGCGACACTTGTACGCTCTTTTGCAAGGGATGCGTTGGGTGTTCGATTTGGGAAATGCGGAGGCTTTGGGAAAAGCCTGATAACGATAAAAGGATGACTGCGGTAAGAATGTAAATGTGACGCATATTATATCTGATTAGCTGAAAAATGCCCTGATTATAATGGCTATATGTGCTTATACATCCTTACTTCCCGAAACCACTACTGTCATGTCTTGCGGTTGAAAATACTTTTCGGAGAAGGTTTTTATTTTGGAAGGGGTGAGGCTTTTCAAGGCTTCAATATTCACTTTGAGGGCATCGGTGGTTAAGCCATAATTTAAGAGGCGTGAAAGTACATCGGCTTTGGCTAAAGCCCCGTCCACACTGCGGAGGTAGGTGCCGAGCATATAGTTTTTGACTAATTCTAACTCGTCGGGACGAACCTCTTCGGTGCACATACGGAGTAATTCTTTGTTGATTTCGGCAATGGCATCGGCGGTTACTTCTGTGCCTACATCGGTGCGAATGATGAGCTGTCCGCTGCTGTAGTTTACATTCATACTGGCCGATATGCCGTAGGTATAGCCTTTGTCTTCTCGCAGATTGCTCATGAGTCGGGAGCCGAAATATCCGCCAAACAAGACGGTTACTACCCGCATGGAAGCAAAGTCGGGGTGAAAGCGGCTGAACAAAGGACGGCCTATAACGATGCTGCTTTGGGTGGCTGTTTGGTGGGGGATAAATACTTTTTTCTTTCCGGTAGGGGTGGTCTCGATAGCCCCAATGGAACGAGTGGGGGAGGTGTTGAAACTTCCTAAGTTATCGGCAAACCAATTGTCCATTTCGGGAGTAACATATCCTGCAACCAAGACCGACATGAGGCCATTAAGCAGAAAGTTGTTGTAAAATGATACCACGTCATCACGAGTGATTTTTTCAGCATCTTCGGGTGGTGCGATAAATGCCAAAGGGTGGTTTTCTCCCATCATCGCAACATTGAAATTGGTGATGGCGGTATAGGAGGTTTTTTGTAATTCGGTGGTGAGGCGTTGTTTTCGGTTGGTACAATCTATTCGTAAATCGGTTTCGTTGAAGGCTGGGGTTTGTATCATTTCCAAAACCAGATTCATTACTTCGGCGAAGCAGCGATTGAGGGTGTGGATACTGATTTCGGTGAACTCTGTTCCGGCGGTAACACTCAAATAGGCTCCATATCCGTCGATAGCTGCCGAAAATGCTGAACCCGAAAGTCGGTGCGTGCCTTGTTTCCAAAGTGATGTAGTGGTTCCGGCTAAAAAAGGTATCAAGTTGTTTTTTACTCCGGCATTGAAATACATCGAGATTTTCACCACTTCGGCAGCGGTGTCGGTAACGGAATAAACTTTTACGCCGTTGGGCAAAGTTTGGGTTTGATACTCGGGAAGCGGCGGGTTGGTGATAGGAAAAGCAGGCGGAGCGGTTTGGTGGAGCATAGGGTTTTTGATGTGCAAATGTAGGATACGACACGGCATTTTTTCTTTTTAGACGAAAAATGAAATCACTGCAATAGAACGTCGTTCCAATAATTGAATAGTTTTACGGCAAATTTCTATAAATGAAACGCATCACCACCATCGAAGAATATCATACCGAATATGCCAAATCGGTAAAGAACCCCGAAGCATTTTGGGCCGAACAAGCCGCAGACTTTACTTGGCGGAAGCCTTGGAAGGAGGTGTTGGAATGGAATTTTGAAAAGGCCGAAACCAAATGGTTTGTTGGCGGAAAGCTCAACATAACCGAAAATTGCTTAGATAGGCATTTGGCTAACCGAGGCAATCAAACTGCCATTTTGTGGGAACCTAATTCTCCTTTGGAAGAGGCGAGAAAGATTAGCTATTCCGAGCTTCACACTATGGTGTGCCGAATGACGAATGTTTTAGCTCAAAACAACATCAAGAAGGGTGACCGAGTGTGTATTTATATGCCAATGGTCCCCGAATTAGCCGTAACGGTTTTGGCTTGTGCTCGCATTGGAGCTATTCATTCGGTGGTGTTTGCAGGCTTTTCGGCCAAATCGCTTTCCGACAGAATAAACGATTCGGAATGCAAGATGCTCATCACTGCCGATGGCGGTTTTCGAGGAAATAAAACCACACCTTTAAAAGATATTGCCGACGAAGCCCTGCTAAGCACGCCTTCCATCGAAACGGTATTAGTACACAAACGAACCGAGCAAAACATTAACTGGACAGAAGGTCGCGATAAATGGTTGCATAGTGAATTAGCTAAAGTGGATGCCAATTCAGTAGCCACCGAAATGGATGCCGAAGACCCGCTATTTATTCTCTACACTTCCGGCTCAACCGGAAAGCCCAAAGGTGTGGTGCATTCCACCGCAGGCTATATGGTGTATGCCGATTACACGTTTCGCAATGTGTTTCAGTATAAGGAAGGTGAAACGTTTTTCTGCACTGCTGATGTGGGCTGGATTACCGGCCACAGTTATATCGTTTACGGACCGCTGTTGGCCGGAGCCACATCCTTGATGTTTGAAGGTATTCCCACTTACCCCGATGCAGGGCGTTTTTGGGAGATAATTGACAAACATCAGGTAAATATCTTCTACACCGCCCCCACAGCTATCCGCTCGCTCGAAGCGGCCGGGCTCGATTTTGTGAAACCCTACAAATTAGATTCACTCCGGGTATTAGGTTCCGTGGGCGAACCCATCAACGAAGAAGCCTGGGAATGGTATAATCACAACATTGGCAAAGGCCGATGCCCCATTGTTGATACTTGGTGGCAAACCGAAACAGGCGGCATTTTGATTTCCCCATTAGCCGGAATCACCAAAACAAAACCATCATTCGCCACGCTGCCTTTGCCCGGCGTGCAACCCATTTTGGTGGATAGCGACGGAAAAGAAATTGTTGGAAATGGCGTAGAGGGCAACCTCTGCATCAAATACCCCTGGCCAAGCATTATCCGTACAACGTATGGTGACCACGAACGTTGCTTCACCAATTATTTTGCTACCTATAAAGGACTCTACTTCACCGGCGATGGCTGTAAGAGAGACGAAGATGGCTATTACCGCATAACAGGCCGGGTGGATGATGTTTTAAATGTTTCCGGTCACCGCCTAGGTACTGCCGAAATAGAAAACGCCATTGATGAGCATCCTTTGGTTATTGAAACCGCTGTGGTGGGTTATCCGCACGATATAAAAGGTCAGGGGGTGTATGCCTATATAATTTGCTCGGGCGAAATAGCTGATGAAGACAAACTCAAGAAAGAAATAAACGAAACGGTTACCAAAATTATTGGGCCAATTGCTAAGCCGGATAAAATTCAATTGGTGAAGGGCTTACCCAAAACCCGCAGCGGAAAAATTATGCGACGTATTCTGCGTAAAATAGCCGAAAACGATATGGCCAACCTCGGCGACACCTCTACACTGCTCGACCCCGATGTGGTGGCGGACATTGTGAAGGGAAGGGTATGATAAAATTAAGATTCTTGAAAATCTGGATAAATGATTAGAACCATCTGCGTTCTCAACATTCTTATGCTTATTTAGCAATTATATAAACTACTATTTATGGATTACAAACGGATGCCCATTGAGGTGGAATCGCCCGAAGAAATGGGCTACGATACTATAAAGTACAACTTAACCGAAAGTTCAGTTACCGATGCAGTGCTTACGAATATAGACTTGAACCTGAATCAGCTTGTTTTGTGCTATTCCCACCATAAAGGAAAACCTGAATTAAGGGAGCTTATAGCCAATGAATCGGCCGAACTGTTGGCAGAAAACGTGTTGATTACTGCCGGGGCAGCTTCAGCTTTATTTATAATTTCAACATCGCTGCTGTGCAAGGATGATCATTTGATAGTGGTTCGGCCAAATTATGCTACCAATATAGAAACCCCAAGAGCAATAGGTTGTGAGATAGATTTCGTGGAATTGCAATTTGAAACCGGGTTTACTTTTACCTTGGAAGATATTGCAAGTAAAATTAAACCAAACACGAAATTAATTAGCATAACCAATCCGCACAATCCAACAGGGGTATTGATTCCTGAAGAATTACTATTTCAATTGGCTGCACTTGCCAAGGAGCGGAACTGCTTTTTGCTAGTAGATGAAACATATCGTGATTTGAGTTTCAACAACAAACCGGCATTAGCCGCATCGCTCAACGATTGTGTTATTTCGGTGGCCTCGGTTTCAAAGGCTTACGGATTGCCCGGTTTACGTATTGGTTGGCTTATTACCCGAAACCAAAGCCTTATGAATACCTTCTTAGCTGCCAAAGAGCAGATATTTATTTGCAATTCGGTGATTGATGAGGAAATTGCTTTTCAATATTTACTCCAAAAGGATGCATATTTCAGCGTAATCAAAAAGCATATTCAAACAAATTATGCCATTCTAAGCCGTTGGATTCAAAACGAGCCACGAATGGAAATGGTAGAACCCGGTGGTGGCGTGGTGTGTTTTCCAAGAATAAAAGTGGATGTAGATTTGGTGAAGTTCTACGAAATTCTGAATACCAAGTATAAAACATTCGTTGGGCCGGGGCATTGGTTTGAAATGCCTAAAAATTACCTTCGGATTGGTTATGGCTGGCCAAAGTCCGAAGAATTAAGTGAAGGGCTTAGCAATATTTCGAAAAGTTTAGATGAGGTTTATAAGCCACACGATTAACCTTACATCGAATCGCAGGATTTTTCTTCCATTAGAATAGTTTAATGTTTGCATAGTAGAGATTTGCCTCCATAACAAGAGCTTAAATCGCACCTTGAGTACAAGCTGCGTTTAAGCCTTATATGTTATAGGCAGCCCTTCTTGTCTGTTTATTTCATTTTGTTAAACATATAACGGCTTATTTTCCATTGTCCATCCACCTTTTGAAGCACAAACAATTCTCTGTTTTCTTCTGGAACTGTCTGCCCGTTTGCGTGAATAAGTGTTGTGCCTTTTGAAGTTGTCCTTGCAAACGCATAGTCGCCATTAACGACAATTTCGTCAATGAAAAACTCAATATGCAATTGAATGGTTTTAAATACAAATTCATAAGAACCCTTTATCTGTTCCTGTCCAATTGCTGAAGGTCCGTTTGAAGGCATAAATACACCGTCTTGAGTATAAAGCGGTAATACTTGAGCAACATCGGAGGCATTTAATGCGTCACGGTATGAGAATAGCATTTTCTCAATGGCTTGTTTTTCTGTTGTAGTTGTCATGTCTGTTTTGTTTTTGTTGTTATTAATTGATTGATTTTCTGTTTTGTTTTGGCAGCTTGTAGCAAGTATGAGCAGAGCCGCTGGAATAATTATTTTTTTCATTTTCTTATTGATTTAGTTACGTTGTAAAGTTGAGCAATTGTTAGCTGTCCAAGGATTCTTAAATCTTCCGTTTCCTTGTCGTCAAGCGAAAGATAGTTGTCAAAACAGGATATGAGTTTCTTTACTGTTATGGTGTCTTTTAGGGTTGCCTGTAACGTTTTCGGGCTTGGCGAAGGTGGCGATTTTCACCACAAATGTTGATGCGGAGAACCAAACTTTGATTAACCACAAATGTGTCTGCGGAGCACTGAACCGCCACTTTTGCCAAACCCGTGTTAGCTGCTGCCTTTCTTTCGTCCATTGGTTTTAATCCTTAATAAGTTTTGTCGTCTGTGTCGAATTACCATTATATATTCTCAAGAAATACAGACCGTCTGTCAGTGAAGAAAAATCTTGGTTGTTGATTTGTTTGCCTATCCAAATAATTTGTCCCGTTGAATTTAATAGTTCATAATATTCGTTTTCCACTATACCCTCTATGTTGATTGATGAAGTAAATGGATTTGGATAAACATTTAAATGTTTTAGTGCTTCGATGTTCTGAATGCCTGTCACTGAACACAAGTTTAACATATTAAAAACTCCTGTATCTACTAAACAGTTTTGCAATTTCATATTGATGATAAAATTATCAATTCCATTTTGCATTTCTAAAGCAGTTACGGTTGGTGAATTGTAAGTTGCCCACAACATGGTATTGCTCCAATCAGGATGATTATTTACATTTAGACAATGTGGATTCTCCCCGCTTATAGTTACAGTTTTCCATGTCCAGAATGCTTGTCCACTAATTTTGTTGGCAGGATTCCTTATAATGTTAGTTAATTTATTCTGCATTCCACCTAACGTATCTTCACCCCATTCGCCACACCAAATTGGAACATTTAAAG
>CANJNG010000153.1 GCA_947475205.1 Bacteroidota bacterium | reverse complement strand
CTCACCTCCATAAACACTCCCCCTGCCACAGCTAGGAAAAGCAAAATACTTCCCGCCAGTGCAACACGTTCGCCGGTTTTATACACTGTAGGTTCAAACTTAAACTCAACAGTATGTTTTCCGGCAGGCAACACCATGCTCCGAAGCACATAATCCGCCCTGAAATGCGGTGTAAGCTTCCCGTCCACGTATGCATTCCAGCCTTTGTCATAATAGATTTCAGAGAACACCGTTAGTTGATCGGCAGTGCTCGAATACTCATATTTCAAATCGTTAGGCTGATATTCCGTAAGTTTTATAGTTGCCGTTGAGTCATTGCCGGACTTCCAGTTAGCTGTTTGCGTTTTAAAAGTTTCATCTACAACAGCAGTGGCCAAAGGTTTGAAATCATCTTTAGTCAATGCAGTTAACTCAGCATCAGCGTTGGGCACAAATTGCACATCCTTCACAAACCAGGCATTGCCACAAGCTCCCGGATTCTGCTGCGGACGAAGTTGTCCCGAAGTTTTGTCCTTTATGATAACGTATTTCGTGTTGAGCATATTTATAGCACCCATCTTGCTGCGGCTTAGGCACGAATCTATCAACTCCTGATAGCGTTTTAGCTTCGCACCATGATATCCGCCAATGCTTTTATGAAAATAGCTTGTGCTGGCATCGTTAAACGTATTTACAGCCAAATTCAGTACCCGGTAATTCGGGTCAGGGTCTTGCAGAATCGCTTGGTCGGCTTCAGTAGGCGTGTAAGGTTTTTCCACGCGGCTTTTAGCCACAAAGCTGTCGCCGTTTACATAGCGTTTATCCACTCCGCCTAAGTCTATCACAAACAAAAGAGCTAATGCCCCAAGAAAAATTGGTTGGGATACTTTCTCTTTCAAATAAAACCAAATCAAGCCAAAAGCAGCACCAATAAAGAATAACGAACGAATGGCGTCCCACCGCAACATACTTTCACGTTCCGTGAGTAAAGCGTCCATAAACCATTCGGGGAAGGAATTCTTTAACTGTTCATCGCTAGCTCCGTCGAAGTTGAAAAATGCACCCGGAAGCAGGGCAAACAGCAAACAAACACCAGCAGTTATATATAGTGAAATTAAGAGTTTGGGCTTCCATTTCTCGAAATCAGGTTTGGCCTCCGTAAGTTTCTTCAATACCAATAACGCTAGGAAAGGAAAAACCACTTGGGCTATCACCAACATCATACTCACAGCCCTGAATTTATTGTATCCCGGAAAATAATCAAAGAACAAATTGGTTAAAGGAGGCCAGTTTTTACCCCAGGAAAGCATAATGGAAAGCAAGGCTGCAGCCAATATCCACCATCTGTCGGCAGTGCCAAGAGCGAGTAAACCCAACACAAACAAGAATACGATAATCGCACCAAAATATACCGGCCCAGAAGTGAAGGGTTGGTCGCCCCAATAGGTAGGAGCTGATTTAGTAATCTGCTTCACCGCAGCAGCAGGCTGCCCGTTTTCCTTCAACACATCCGCTATTTCCGATTTCACCCCCACATCCTGCTGAGAAGCCCCACCATGAAAATTAGGGATAAGAATCGTCCCTGTTTCACTAACCCCATAGCTCCATCCCAAAGCATAATCCTTATCTAAGCCCGAGGATTCCTTCGCCGATTTGCTCAAATCACTTTTGCCCCGCATCGTATACTGACCATATTCATAAGTAGCCATCAGGCTCGTAATACTGGGTAAAACCGCCAATCCAGCAGCTACAACCAACACGGAAGTGCCTTTAGCAAAGTCCACCATCTTGCCTTGCATAACCATTTCCACCAGTTTAACCACCCCCAACAGCAACACCGTCAGCAGCAGATAATAGGTAATCTGTAAGTGGTTTGTAGCAATCTCAAGCGACAAAAACAAAGCCGTGAGTGCCGCACCAAGGAGAAACCTACCATTATAAGTCATAATAATAGCTCCCAGGACCGGAGCAAAATATGCTATAGCGTGAACCTTTGAATTATGACCCGCCTCAATCACAATAATAGAATATGACGAAAAGCCAAAAGCCACCGCCACCGCAGCCGATACCCACACATTAGCCCCCACCATCAATCCTGAAATAAAGAATCCCGCCATCAAAAGAAAGAGGTAATTGGCGGGTTGTGGCAATAAACCCAGAATGAGCTTATCGAGCTTATACACCAAATTCGAAGGATACAAGGTCGAAATCTGATAGGCCGGCATTCCGCCAAACATAGAGTTAGTCCATAGCGGCTCTTCATGCTTGGTTTCCCGGAAAGTTTTTATCTCCTGGCTCATCCCCTTAAAATTGGCAATATCACCTTGATACAATGCCTTACCCGATAGCACCGGATAAAAATAAACAAGTGCTATTAATGCAAACGCTGCCACGCACACAAAGTGAGGAATGTATTTTTTGTAGTCCATGATTTGTTTAAAGTTTAAGGTTCAAAGTTTAAAGAGAGGCGAAGCAAAGTTGTTCAAAGCTATAGGTTATTTCACCTCCTCATAATCCACATACTCGCCATCAGTATTCGCATTATAATTATTGTTCGGATTATGGCTAATAGTTACCTCGCCTTCTTTTTGTTTAGGAATATTTTGATAAGATTGATTTGCCTTTTCAGCAGCTTTCTTAAACAAAAGCCTGAGCAACAAAGGAAACACAAATCGGGCAAGTAGCGAAAACACATACCAGATAAATATCAATATAACGATAGTCCGCAGAAACCCCATTGCGGACAAAGGTATAATTCAATTAAAAAGCAAAAGTTAAAAATTTGGAATTGCTGAAATACATGACCGCAGATTACACTGATTGAAATGACGAACATAGATTATGATCTTTAAAATAGCTAAAATCTAAATTATCACCATCATCAGCATACCATTATATTACTTGAATAATTACCTTTACAAAAAAATAGAGGCGATGATAAATACTGCCAAGCCTTATCCCTTCAAAACCATACTCACCGCTGTGGCCTATTCGCCACGACTTGAGGCAAACCTAAACGAAGCCGCTCGGTTTTGTAATCTCTTAGGTGCTAAATGGATTCTGGTACATGCCGGCGACAAAACACAGGAAAAGGAACAAAAGCTGAACGCTATTTTGGGGCGGATACCCTTTTCGCTTTCGCCTAAAATTGTTTGGGAAGAAGGCAATCCTGTAGAGGTGGTGATAGAAACCTGCGAAAAATACAACGTGGACTTAATCATTGCCGGAGCCCTCCAACGCGAAAATATTCTCAAGTTTTATATCGGCAGCATCTCCCGCGAAATATGCCGAAAATCGCCTTGCTCGGTGCTTTTGCTCACCGAACCCAAATCCGAAAACAACCCCCTTCACAAAATCCTTGTTGATGCTCCCGCCAACGACGAAGCAAGTTTAATAATTGAAACCTCCGCCTACGTGGCCAAGCATTATACCGATTGCGAACTTACCGTAGCTAAAGAGCAACGGGCACATCGCCTTGTAAACTCTCTCTCTACTGAAAACGATACAAATGCTGTTCACTATAAAGACCAAAGTCTTAAAATGGAGCAAGAAATGTTGGAAGAAGACCTTAAAGGTTGCTCAAATTTAGAAGGCACATCCTATAAAACCGTTATTCTGGAAGGAAAACCCGGGCACGCCATAAACTATTACGCTCGCAAATCGGGGGCAGATATGCTATGTGTAATTGGGTTTGAAAAAAAGGGAAACATCCTCGACCGCATCTTCACCAACGACTTAGAATATATTCTCGAAGACATACCCTGCACACTACTCATTGTTAAAACAGCTCATTAAGAAATAGGTGGAGAAACTTAAGCACGAAGAGATACTGCTATTTCTTATTCAGGTGAGCGTTTTGCTCATATCAGCTAGGGTATTAGGAGAGTTTTTCCGTAAACTGAAACAACCCGCGGTTATAGGTGAAATCTTAGCAGGATTAATCATCGGCCCTTCCATTTTAGGACAGTTTTGCCCCGATGTTTTTCACTTTCTCTTTTATTCCCAACCCAAATCATTTATTGCCTTTGATGGCTTAGCCCGTGTAGGCGTTATATTCCTGCTCTTTGTGGCCGGCCTCGAGGTGGATTTACCAATGATTTGGAAGCAGGGTAAATCTTCTCTTTTCATTAGCCTCAGTGGAGTATTGTTTCCATTCGTGCTGGGATTCACCAGTTCGTGGTTCTTTTACGATTTCGTTCCTGACATAACAAGCAACAGCCGCTTTGTATTCTCTCTCTTTTTCGGAGTAGCTCTGTCTATTTCAGCACTCCCTGTTATCGCCAAAATCTTATTAGATTTAAACTTAATCCGCACCAAAGTGGGCGGCTTAATACTTGCTTCCGCTATGGTTGACGATGTCTTGGGCTGGATAATGTTTTCGGTGATTTTGAGCTTAATTGGCAAAGGTGGTGAAACCAATTTTTGGTTCACCATCGTTTCTACCATTGGCTTCACCGTGATTTTATTAAGCCTTGGCCGAATTGCCATTAACCGCATTATTCCACTAATCAATAAATATTTTGCTTGGCCGGGAGGCATCATCACCTTTGCTATTGGTAGTTGTTTTCTTGGGGCTGTTTCCACCGAATATATGGGCATTCACGCCATTTTTGGTGCATTCTTAATGGGAATTTGCTTTGGCGATTCGGTTCACTTCAACGATAAAACCCGTGAAATAATTAACCATTTTATCACCAATATCTTTGCTCCACTGTTCTTTGTTTCCATTGGGTTAAAAGTGAATTTTATTAAGAACTTTGATTTAGAAACTGTGGCTTTCGTGCTGGTGGTTTCCTATATAGCTAAAGTGTTTGGGGTTGGAATTGGAGCTTACAGTTCAGGGCTTAGCAAAAGCGAATCTTTAGCCATTGGTTTTGGGATGAATGCCCGAGGTGCAATGGAAATTATTTTGGGTTTACTGGCTTTGGAGGCAGGTGTTATTAACGAAAAAATGTTTGTAGCCTTGGTAATAATGGCCATAGTAACCAGCATCACAAGCGGGCCATTAATGAAATGGGCCTTGGCTTGGAAAGGCGGCGGCGGGGGAATTAAAAGTTGATGCAATACCTGTTTGTGCTTCCGGTTTTTAACGAAGCCGAAAATATTGCCCGGCTTTGCGAAGATTTATACAGCCAAATTCCCGAAAGCTCTTTTTTGATTTGGATTAACGATGGCTCCACCGATGAAACCAAAACGAACATCAAAACCCATTGCAAAATTCCGTATCACCTTATTAGTTTTCCCAAGAACCAAGGGCCGGGGGCAGCATTTCAGGCAGGGTTTGATTATATAGTTTCACAATCCTTTCCATCGGAGACGCTTGTTATCACCCTCGAAACCGATAACACTTCCGACCTTTCCACTCTTTCTCCTTTATTAGAAAATGCTGGGACTAACGATTTAGTATTGGCATCGGTGTATGCCGATGGCGGCAGTTTCGACCAAACCAATACTTTCCGACTGGCAGTTTCGTATTTGGCAAACTTTGCGGTGAAGCTTAGGTTTGGGTTAAAACAACAAACACTTACTTCGTTTTATCGTGTATATCGCTTGAGTTTACTTCAAAATATAAAGCAGTGTTTTGGTGCTTTCTGCCATGAAAAAGGCTTTATCTGTAAAATAGAACTATTGGTTAAGGCCAATAACCTAAAGGCTAAAATTGCCGAAGTACCAACAACCTTGCGTTCTTCCCGACGAAAAGGTGTTTCAAAAATGAAGGTATTGAAAACGGGGTGGGAATGTGTGCGGTTTTGTTTGAAAGAGATTTCCTAAGTAACCTAAGTTTCTAGTTTATAAAGGTTAGGCAAAATTTCGAACTTTGTGAAACCAACTACAAATTTCCTCAAATGCCTAACCATGACGAAATTATCGGGATTTATTGCTTACTATATGATGTGTTGAAAACAATAAACCATCGAGAAGATATTCTCCAGACAAGTGACTGCGAAATTTTAACCACTGCTATTAGGTATTATGAACGCATCCTTACCTATGTAAACTCATGTTTGAGGGTGTAAGGATGCATCCTTAACTATGTAAACACATGTTTGATGGCATAAGGATGCATCCTTACCTATCTAAACACATGTTTGAGGGTGTAAGTATGCATCCTTACCTATGTAAACACATGTTTGAGGGCACAAGGATGCATCCTTACCTATGTAAACACATGTTTGAGGGTGTAAGGATGCATCCTTACCTATGTAAACACATGTTTGAGGGTGTAAGTATGCATCCTTACCTATGTAAACACATGTTTGAGGGTGTAAGTATGCATCCTTACCTATGTAAACACATGTTTGAGGGCATAAGGATGCATCATGAGTTGTAAAGGCTTTTTTGTGCTTTTATCACAAAGTATTATCTCAGAAGGTTTTCTTCTTAAGTTCTCAGGTAATATATATCCGAGAGGTGGTAATGTATTTCGGCGATGAAAGTATACATTACGGGGCACAAAGAATACATTACGGTGGTGCGGAAATACGTTGCTGCGATGAAAGAAAGTCTTTCCTTAACGTGGAAGTATATCCCCTTGACAGATGGAAACATTTCTATAAACTGCCGACGGGTAATGATTCACTCACTTATAGTTTTTACTCAATATGTCATTATAAATATTTTAAAAAATGTTTGCTCTAACTCTTTAATTCATAGTAATTGCATGATTGCTCAATACTAATAGAATAAAAGATCACTTTACACTAAAATACTTAAATTGCTGATATACAAAATATTATTATAGGAAGTTTTTCGCCTAATGGGAAACAGAAAAATACTACACTGGGCTATTTTTACAAGTATTTATGATGATATTTCCACAATCGACACCAAAATAGAGTCTAAAAATTCTTTCTAAAATACAAGTATTGCGATTAAGAAATGCCCGGGTTATGTCGCTTATCGAAACTTTCCAAAAATCATGCAACAAAACCCTCATATTTGCGGTTTCAACGAAAGATTTACCGAGTTAAGGGTTTATGATTTGAGATTGATATGAATTAACTTTTAACATTTACAATTATGAAAAGAATATTACTATTTCTGTTTAGCTTACTTACCAAACAACTTATCACATTAAGATTGTTGGTTGTGCCACAAAGTTTCATCAAGAACACTGGTTTTTTGGCTGTATTTTGTGTTGTCTTTTCTTCAAATATTTATGCTCAAACGGGTTCTCAAACTTTTACAAGTGGTGGTAATTTTACGGTTCCTGACGGGGTAACAAGCATTACGGTGCAGGCCTGGGGAGGCGGAGGAGGTGGAAGTACAAGAACTTCAAGCGGTAGAGGTGGCGGTGGCGGTGGCGGTGCTTTTGTGAGTAGTGTAATTACAAGTGCTGATATTGTTGGGTTTGCTCCCGGGCAAGTTTATGTTGTTGGAATAGGTGGTGGTGGTGGTGCAAATACAGCCGGAGGAAATTCTACCTTCAACGGTGCAACTGTTGTTGCGGCAGGTGGCAGTGGTGGGACTAGTAATTCTGCCACAGCTGGATTAGGAGGAACTACTGCAGCTTCAACGGGCGAAACCGAATTTAGGGGAGGAAATGGTGCTGCAGGGGGTGTCACATATTCAGGTGGTGGCGGTGGCGGTGCTGGAAGCGGAGGTAACGGCGGAGATGCACCAGTTGCTGCATTAAACTCTCGAGGTACTGGAACTGCAACGAATGGAGGAAATGGTGGACAAAGCGTTTCAGGAAGTACGGATGGATTATCTGGGGCGAATTATGGAGCAGGAGGTAGTGGTGCGGTTCGGACAGGAGGCACGCGTACAGGTGGTTCTGGAACTCCTGGTCTTGTTGTTATTACATGGAATTGTCCAACAGCTACAATATCATACCCAACAGACCCTTTTTGTATCGCTGATGGTGTTCAAAGTGTATCCATTACAGGCTCTACAGGTGGGACATTCTCGTCTTCAATAGGTTTAACATTAAATGCTTCTACAGGTGATATTACCCCTTCATCAAGTAGTGCAGGGACGTATACTGTAACTTATCAAATATCAGGTTCAGGGGGCTGCAGCAATGTGAGCACCAATGCCTCTGTAACTGTTTATACCAATCCCTCTGCTCCGACAGGCACTAGTAATTCAAGATGCGGCACAGGAACTGTTGCCCTATCTGCCACACCGGGTGGTGGTGAGACAATTGATTGGTATGATGCTGCTTCAGGTGGAACCTTATTGCTATCTGGAAATGTAAATTACACCACACCAAGCATAGCTACCACAACTACTTATTACGCTGAGTCTCGCAATACTACTTCTGGATGTGTTTCTACTACACGAACTGCTGTTACTGCTACTGTAAATAATATTCCTGCAATTTCGGTTCAACCCACAACGCCCGCGGCCACTTGCACTGGTACTGGTTCTCAGGTAATAAGTGTTACTGCTACAGGAACTGGCTTAAGTTATTCATGGAGAAGAGCTACTGTTGCAGTTGTAAATGGAGGCGTCATTAGTGGTCAAGGTTCAAATACCCTTACGTTAACTGCCCCTCTTGCAGCAAACGCAGGTAGCTATGATGTTGTTGTAAGTGGTACTTGCCCTTCTCCGGTAACATCAAGTGCAGTAACTGTTACAGTTAATGCCAACAATACCGTAGGTGCAGCTTCTTCAACCCCAACATTATGTATCAATACCGTCCTAACAAATATTACACATTCCACAACTGGAGCTACTGGAATTGGAGTGGCCACTGGTCTACCTGCAGGGGTTTCTGCAGCCTGGGCAGCGAATACAATTACTATAAGTGGAACACCAAGTGCATCTGGAACATTTAATTACAGTATTCCTTTAACAGGAGGTTGCAGCAGTGTGAATGCAACAGGAACAATTACAGTAACACCAGCAAACACTGCGAGTGCTGCATCAGCCACACCAACATTGTGCATAAACACACTATTAACCAATATTACTCATACTACAACTGGTGCCACAGGTATTACAAATAGTGGTGTTTCTGGGGCAAATGGTTTACCGACAGGTGTATCCGCTG
>CANJNG010000152.1 GCA_947475205.1 Bacteroidota bacterium | reverse complement strand
AATTATACCAATCGTAAAAAAATAGAAGTTTTGATGTAATTTCTTGAAAACTGTTACTTCTTGATCAACTTCAATACTTCCTCAGCTATAATTCCGGCACTGTTGGGTAGAGCTAATTTTGCAATATTTTCTGAAAGTAAATTCATTTTAGCACTATCCTTCGCTAACCGAATTGCTGTATCAACCAAGGTTTGCTTTGCATCGCTATCTTTCACCAAAAGTGCTGCCTGCTTGGTGGTTAAAGCTAATGCGTTGTGTGTTTGATGGTCTTCCGACACATTGGGAGAAGGTACTAAAATTGTGGGTTTAGCCACAATGCAAAGCTCGGAGATGCTACTTGCTCCGGCTCGAGAAACAACCAAATCTGCCACAGAATAAGCCAAATCCATTTCCTTTATAAAATCGAAAACGTTAACATTCTCGTTTGCTTTGGATTTTGCCTTTTCATAAAACAGTTTGCCTGTTTGCCAGATAACCTGAATGCCTGCTACTTCTAATCTATCTAGACCTTCATACAGACTTTCGTTTATTGTTTTTGCACCAAGACTTCCGCCAACAACCAACAAAGTAGGTTTGTATGTATTTAATCCAAACTTCTCTATTCCAATTTCTTTCTTTCCAGTTAAATTTAAAATGTCCTGCCTCACCGGGTTTCCGGTAAGGAGAATACTTTCTTTCGGGAAGAATTTCTCCATTCCACTATAAGCTACGCAAATCTTTTTGGCTTTTTTGCCCAAGATTTTGTTGGTGATACCTCCAAACGAATTTTGTTCCTGAATTAAGGAGGGAATTCCCATCAAAGAAGCCACAAATAGCAAAGGACCGCTGGCATATCCTCCAACTCCCACGGCTACATCGGGTTTGAACTCATTTATGATTTTTCGGGCTTGGAGCAAACTCCCTACTACTTTAAACGGGAAACTCAGGTTCTTAGGAGATAAAGAACGCTGAAGCCCAGCAATATTCAGTCCTTCTATTTTATATCCTGCTGCGGGCACCTTTTCCATTTCCATCCGCCCCAAAGCCCCAACGAATAAGATTTCGCATTGTGGATTTTTTGCTTTTAATGCGTTGGCAATAGCTATGGCCGGGAAAATATGCCCACCGGTGCCGCCGCCACTGATTATGATTTTAGGGTTTTGAGGCATCGGTTTCAATATTTGTATCACCAATAATGTAGAGCGGTCGGTTATTTATATTTTTGTTAATTCGGCTAATATATTCTCCAATAATTCCGACCGAAATGAGTTGCACCCCTCCAATAAACATTGTGCTTATTATTAGCGATGTCCACCCTGTAATGGTTCTAAGAAGCACAAAATGAGAATAAAGTGCATATGCGATTATGACGAATGAAATGAATGAAAAGAACAGCCCAAGCCTACTAACAAATAGGAGTGGTTCATCGGAAAAACCAGTAATGCCATCCATGGCAAACCGCATCATTTTAGCAAATGAATATCCTGTTTGACCATGTTTCCGTTCGTCTCTTTCAAACATTATATGCGTTTGTTTAAATCCTAACCATGCTATTTGTCCACGCAGAAACTTATTTTGTTCGGGCATTTTCCTCAAGTAGTTGACAATTTTTTTGTCAATTATCCTAAAATCTCCTGTATCAACCGGAATATCAACGTAAGTAATTTTTTTGAGGATTCGATAAAAGAGGTTTGCGGTAATTTTTTTTAAATAGGATTCACCATTTCGCTTACTTCGCTTTGCATAAACCACTTCAAACCCTTCTTTATGCTTAGCATATAGCTCAGGGATTAACTCTGGAGGATCTTGCAAATCGCCATCAATAATTACTACTGCATCACCAATGCAAGCATCTAAACCGGCAGTAACTGCAATTTGATGGCCAAAATTTCTGCTAAAGTTTATGTATTTTATATTCTTGTCTATTTGCGTTAGTTTTATTAATTCCTCCAAAGAATTATCTCTGCTTCCATCATTAACAAAAATCAACTCATAGTTCTGTGAAATTTTGAGAACATTGTTTTTTAGCCTATTATATAATTCTTCGATTATAGCACTCTCGTTGTATATGGGAATAATAACTGAAATTGCGATATGCTTATTTTCTTCCATTTATTTTATATTTTACTACATTATCAAATTGGCCAATAATTTCAGTATTGTAGTGACTGTCGATAAAGTCTTTAATGTTTTTTTGGTGAGCTATAGCTTTTTCGCCTACCGATAGGTTGGCACAATCTTTAGGGCTGATTTTTATACCCTTTTTTTGCAGGATTTTTAAATAGAATGTATTTTGTGGGTTATAGCCCTCTTCACACAAATAGTAATTATTGCAATCTTGCTGTCCGGCAACTGCCGCCTTAAGGAAGTAGCCAATTCTATATGAATCAACATCCCAAGAATATTCTTTAGGGAAATATGTTTTCGCAATAATGGTTTTATAGGGTTGGATAAGTACTAGAAATAAAAATAGAAATGGAGCAATGTTATACTTTAAAGTATTTAAAATCTGCTGATTTGAACTAAGGAAATTGAAAATTGAAAACAAGAAAACTGCAATAAGTATAGATATATATGGATACAAGGGCACATCGTACCATTGAATTTTTGTTTGTGCCGATGATATAACCAAGAAAAAAGTAAGTATAAGTATGGTTGAGAATACCGATAGCTTAACCATTTTACTACTGTTGTGGCTCAGCCCTACAAGCAAACCACATGGAATATAAATGTACCAGCTTGTTAGTTGGAAATCTAAAAAGTTGTTGTAGTAATACCAAAATCCGGCATTGTGTCCTTCAAGAGCATTCATATATCGTCCGCCCAGTTCATTCATCTGAACAGCTTCAATATATCCTTCATTTTTTATTTCCCGAAGAAAATAATATCCTAGGCTAATGAAGAGAAACGATACAATACCAATATAGAAATGTTTGTTTTTGAGAATGTTTATTAATTGCTCTTGCCATAAAGTATAAATCAATAAACCTGGAGCAAATAATAGTGAGGTAACTCCTTTTGTAAGTATTGAAAGGGCTAATGCCGCAAAAAATAAGTACAAAAATTTATTTTTCTTAGTTTCTATAAATGCAAAATACGACAGCCCACTTAATGTAGTGAAGAAAGCTAGTAAGGCATCATAATCGCCTGTTCGGGAGGCGTGAGTGTTAATATATCCGTGTGAAGTAATGAGTACCAAAACGGCTATAAATCCAAACCAATATTCTTTCAAATACTTGATTGAAAACAGTATTATTACTATGCAAGTTAAAAATGCTGCAATAGCAGATGGAATACGAACAGCTAATTCATTTACACCAATTATTTCCATCAAGCCTGCCTGCATCCATATCAAAAGTGGCGGTTTGGTATTCCACATATCGGGTTTGCCATCAAAGTATGTTACTATGAGATTGCCATTTTTTTGCATTTCATAGGCGTTTAAAGCCAGCCTCGATTCATCCCATAACCTGATGGGCAGGGTGTCGAGATGCCCAAAAATGGGCATATACACTAAGACTAATAAAACTAAATATTTAACACTGCCTTTTAAGCTATCAATCATTGTGAAAGAATTCTATTCAGTATATTTATTGTCTAAAATCTGCATAGAATGGCGGCAAATATAACAGAAAGTTAATTATAGCCTAGGCATTAACTCAGCGTAAATTTGCCTAATACTAAACCCAATCAATCTCCTTCTTTAAGTTTTGAAGCGTAAATTCTTCTTCGCTGTCGGGCTTTACAGAAGTGTTGTAATCCCATGAGGCTAAAAGTGGTAAACTCATGAGTATGCTTTCCACGCGTCCGTCGGTATCGAGGCCAAACTTTGTGCCTTTATCATACACTAAATTAAATTCAACATAGCGTCCACGCCGAAGCAATTGCCATTGCTTTTCTTCGGGAGTGAAGGATTCATGTTTGTGTCGGTTTACTATTTCTGAATATGCCGGAACAAAGGTTTCGCCAACGGCTTTTACAAATTCAAACCGTTGTTCTTTGGTAAACAGCTCAGATGCTTTTAAATGGTCAAAAAAAATTCCACCAATACCCCGGGTTTCTTTTCGGTGGCGAATATAGAAGTAGTCATCTGCCCAGGTTTTAAAGTTGGGATAAAACTCTGGATTGAATTTATCGCAGGTATTTTTTAGTGTTTGATGAAAGAATCGGGCATCATTGCGGACTATATAAATTGGCGTTAAATCTATCCCACCTCCAAACCACCACACGCCATTGCCCATTTCGAAGTAACGAACATTCATATGAATAATGGGCACTTTTGGACTATTTGGATGGATAACGATAGAAACTCCGGTAGCAAAAAAATCAGATTTTTCTAATTTCAGAGCATTTAAAATTGTATCGGGAGTATCGCCCCATACTGCACTAAAATTTACTCCACCCTTTTCAAATACGTTTCCATTACGGATTACCCGTGTATGGCCGCCCCCACCTCCGGGTCGTTCCCAAATATCGGATTCAAATTTTGCTTCTCTGTCTATATCTTCTAATGCAAGGCAGATTCGATCTTGCAAGCTCCTAAACCAATCGGCAATGTTTTCTTTGGTCATTATTATATTTTAGACTTGAGATATGGGATTTGAGATGAGAGAAAAGAATATTTCAAACGAATCAGCTTTCAGCTTTAAATTGATTCAAAAACCGTAAATCGTTTTCAGAATAAAGTCTCAAATCGGGTACGCGGTAAAGCAATTGGGCAATTCGTTCTATCCCCATTCCGAAGGCAAATCCGGTATATTCCTTACTGTCGATTCCACAATTATCAAGCACATTTGGATCCACCATTCCGCAACCAAGAATCTCTAGCCAGCCGGTATATTTACATACGTTACAACCTTTTGCTCCGCATATCGAACAAGAAACATCCACTTCAAAACTGGGTTCGGTAAAGGGGAAATAGCTTGGACGAAGCCGGATATTTACACTATTGCCGAAAAGTTCTTTTGCAAAATAAAGCAATGTTTGTTTGAGGTCTGCGAAGGAAACGGCTTTGTCGATGTACAAGCCTTCTGTTTGATGAAAAAAGCAGTGGGCACGAGCCGAAATAGCTTCATTACGATATACCCTTCCCGGCATAATCATCCGAATGGGTGGCTTGGAAGTTTCCATCATCCGCACCTGCACAGATGATGTGTGGGTGCGAAGAACGAATGGTTCATCACCGGATGGATTTTCCACAAAAAATGTATCCTGCATATCGCGGGCAGGATGTTCGGCGGGGAAATTAAGTGCAGAGAAATTATGCCAGTCATCTTCAATTTCAGGGCCGTCGGCTACGGTATAACCAATCCGTTCAAATATCTCGGAAATCTTCCCTCTCACAACCGATAAGGGATGGCGACTTCCAATGGCATACACATCGGCAGGTAAGGTGAGGTCGAGATTCTCATCAAGCGAATTAGCTGAATCTCCAATGTTACTATCTCGGGCAACCTGAAGTTTTTCTTCTAAAAATAGCTTTAACTCATTTAATGCTTTACCAACTTCCCGCTTTTCGGCACCCGGAACGTTTTTGAAATCATCGAAAAGCTCATTGAGTAAGCCCTTTTTAGAAAGAAATTTGATTCGATAGGTTTCTAAAGAATCGGCTGTTGAAATTTGTTCGGCTTCGGCAAGGGCCTTTAGTGAGGCTATTTTTGGGAGCATAGATGAGTTAGACTTGGGATGTTAGACTTAAGACTTGAGATGGGGCGTTCAGAAACTTGAAATAATCCTCATTGAGAGGGTACTCACCAAGCAATCCCCTGAGCAAATTCGCAATGAAGTAGAATTAACGTCTGATGATTTTACGGAACTAATTCAACCGTTTAAACAAACCTCCAAACTGCATCATTTCCATAATATTGCTCACTTTCAGTTTGCCTGTCATGAGGGCTTCCTGAGGATTCATTCTGCCGGTCTCTACTGCTTCGTAAACAGCATCTTCAACTTCCGTGAGGCATTTGGCTTCACCTTCTAATCCTTCGGAAACAAAACAATTTCCCTGGTCGAGCTTTACGGTGAATTTACCTCCGTTTGGACCAGAAATATCGAAATGAAAGATACCACTGAAAGCGGCTGCTTTTTCAACTTTTAAACGGGATGAAAGCCCGAGAATGATTCCTTTAGCAGTAGAAGGTGTTTCGGTTGAGGCTGCTATATTGGAAGTTTCGGAAGTTTGGGGTTTTCTAACTCCATTGGTGGGTGTGCCGTTGTTATGTTCAGGCTTGGTATAATTCACTTCATCAATCACCATTTTGGCAATGATTTCCCGCATAATTTCGCTGGTGCCGCCGCCAATGGTTCCAATTCGTGAATCGCGGAACGCACGGGCAACTTTGTATTCTTCCATAAAACCGTATCCACCGAAGAACTGTAAACATTCATACATCACTTTATCGGCCATTTCGGTTGCCATAAGCTTAGCCATGCTGCATTCCTTTACGGCAAACTTTCCATCTGCATGAAGGCGACAGATGTAATAAACGAACTGTTTACAGGCTTCAATTTCGGTTGCTAATTGAGCCACCCGATGCCGTAGCACTTGAAACTTATCAATTGTGCGGCCAAAGGCTTTGCGTTCGCTCATATACTTGATAGAATATTGCAATATGTTTTCGCAGCTCGAATAGCCCATCATTGAACCCACTAATCTTTCTAATTGAAGTCCGCCCATCAAATAATAAAAGCCTTGACCTTCTAGGCCAATAAGGTTTTGGACAGGCACTTTCACATCATCGAAGTTTAATTCGGCAGTGTCGGAAGCATGCCAACCTAGCTTTTTAAGTTTACTTTTTGAAATGCCGGGGCTATCTAAATCAATTATCAAAAGACTTACTCCTCCTGTACCCGCTTCGGGGTTTGTTTTTACTACGGCCACTACAAAATCGCCATAATATCCGTTGGTGATAAAGGTTTTAGCACCGTTAACTAAATAAAAATCGCCGTCTTTGATGGCTTTGGTTTGAATATTGGCGACATCTGACCCTGCACCTGGCTCGGTAATCCCGATACAGCATATTTTTTCGCCGCTGATGGCTGGTTTCAGGTAGTTTTCTTTCAGGAAGTCGCTTCCGTGTTTATGAATATATGGCGATGACATATACTGCTGAACGGCAGCCGTAATGGTAAATCCTCCGCTGTGTACCTTTGAAATTTCTTCCATAAATACAACACTGTACCAAAAATCGGAATCAGATCCGCCGTATTGTTCGGGATAGTTTAAACCCAAATAGCCCATGTCGCCAAATTTTTTCCATATCTCTTTGGGGATTCGGCCTTTTTCTTCCCATTCGTCAATAAAGGGTTTAACTTCTTTATCTAAAAATTGCTTTAAGCCGCTTCGGAAGGTTTCGTGGTCTTCGGTGAAGTAATATGAATTCATTTTGTATCTGGAAAATAGGGTGCAAAGTTAGAAATTTATGGCGGATAACAATTTCAGCAATTGCATCCAACAATAAATACTTAATTGGTGCAACTTTAACTCAATAAATTTGTTTTCACTAAGCTCATTACTGCTTTGGTTTCCTGTTCCCAATCAAAGTTCCAACTAATGAACTGTTTATTTAGTTCGGCATTATTCACACCGGGGTGAACTATAATTTCGGAATTGAAGGTAGAATAAGCATCTAGTTCTGCTTGCAATAGTCGGGTAGTGTATCGGCCCGAATGTTTGAGTCCGCCGCAATAAAGAGATTGGGTTCCGAACCGTTGCTGCGATAAGGTTTGAAGAACCATTCCTGCTGCATTCATTCTTATATGGGCAAAATTTATGGCTCTTGCACAGCGTATTCTGGGAATGTTAAATTCCCGGGTAAGCTGCTCGGCACTTTGCCACAAACCCGGAAAATGATGCACATGTTGGTGGCTATCAAGGTGTGCAATGGAAATTCTATTCTCTACTAAGCGTTGAATTTGTAGCCGGGCTTCTTGCTCTGTTTCCTTCCAAAACTCCTTGCCACGGGTTGTGTATGCAAACAAAAAAGTTTTCCAATCCTTAAAAAAGTAAGGTTTTGAAATCCAAGGCACGCCTATAAATGCCAAATGAACACCTATCCTAATTCCTTTTAAATGCCAATCTCTAATTAAGCCAAAATCTACCTGTGGTGAATTGGTAATTACTGAAACACTATTTACCACCCCGGCATCAATGCATATAGAAATTCCCTTGTCAATGCAGGGATGCAGCCCGGCATCATCGGCATTTATAAGCAAAACACTCATTTAGGGTCGTTGCTGCTTGTAACTGTGCTTACAATATAATCAACATCTTGCCTAAGCTGCTCGATTAAAAAGAAAATATACCACGAAAGGATAGAAACCCCCACAAGCAGGCTACCTGTTAGTGTAAAAAGAAAAGCCGGAGCGATGCAGTTTGTGGCCGATGTGCCGATGCCTTCTAGTAAAGCCGAAACGCCTACATATCCCGAAAGCAAAATGCCCACCGAAAGCAAAAAACTACCCAATATCATAATTACATGAATGGGGAAACGCGTGTATTTAAACAGCATATAGTGAGCCAAAAGATAAAGCGAATAATAGTTGTAGGATGGTTTGCCCAATGTTCTCTTTTCTTGGATGTATTCCATATTCACTTGCTTAAACCCTAATGCGGGGATAAGCACCCGAAGATATTTCCCTCGAATTCGAATTCGTAATATGGCCTGCACCACGGCTTTATTCATTAGCCTAAAATCGGCAGCATTCACCACGATAGGATATGGACTAACGAGGTTAAAAAACTTATAATATGTTATTGCAAGCATACTTTTTAAGTCCTCCACCGAGTTTTGGCGTTTCATCTGCACCACCTCAGCCCCCTGCTCATAAGCGGCTACCATTGCAGGAATATATTCCGGCGGATGCTGCTGATCGCCATCCATAGTAATAACCACATCGGCATTGGTATTAGCAAGCCCTGCTTCTAAAGCCGCTTGGTGGCCAAAGTTTCGAGCAAGGCTAACCAAGGTAACCGAAGCACTTAGTGTTTGCTCCATTAGTTCCTTCACCTTTATCACACTATTGTCTACACTTCCATCATCTACAAACAATAACTCGCAAGAATAATTAGTCAGCCGGGCAATGGAAGCCTCAATTCTATTCACCAAAGGAACAATGTTTT
>CANJNG010000151.1 GCA_947475205.1 Bacteroidota bacterium | reverse complement strand
TCAATTCTAATTACCCTCTACCATCCACTTCCTTCGTCCACGCCTTCTTCATACTCGTTATGTTTATAGTCGTTGTCGGCATCAAATTTTTTGCAGTCAAGTTCTATTTTAAATTCACCTCGTGGGCGTTCAAATCCTCCACGAGATATTTTTATGGTACTGTCTTTATATACGCGTTGCATATACAAACCCCAAATTGGAAGTGCGGTATTTGCCCCCTGCCCCAAATATGTGCTGCGGAAGTGTGCACTACGGTCTTCGCAACCCGTCCATACACCCGATACTAAATCGGGAGTTAGGCCCATAAACCATCCATCGGAATTGTTTTGCGTTGTGCCTGTTTTTCCGGCAACCGGATAGACAATTTTAAATCGATTCCGAACCCGCGATCCTGTTCCGCCCTGCACTACGCCTTCCATTAGGTTAATTGTGGCATAAGCGGTATTTTCATCCATAGCCTCGTTTGTGTTGGGCGAAAATTCTTGAATTACGTTGCCGTTTTTATCTTCAATACGTGTGATGTAAGTGGGTTCTGTCCAAACACCCTTATTAACGAAAGTGGAATTTGCTCCCACCATTTCAAACACTGAAACATCGGGAGTGCCCAGACAAATGGAGGGTACAGCATCAATTTGTGAAGTTATTCCCATTTTTTTAACCAAATCAACCACAGCTTGCGGACGGAATTGTTTTATAACCCAAGCCGAAACATAGTTAATGGAGTTTGCCAATGCAAATTTCAGCGAAACCATTTCGCCATTGTGGTCGCTGTCGGCATTGGAGGGCGACCAAGTGCTGCCATCCTCTAAATTAAAAGTTACAGGAATGTTGGGAACCCTATAGCATGGCGAATATCCCTCTTGCATTGCTAAGGCATACACGAAGGGCTTGAAGGTAGAACCCACCTGACGACGCCCCATTTTAACGTGATCGTATTTGAAGTGTTTATAGTTTATTCCACCTACCCAAGCCTTAACATAGCCGGTGTTTGGATCCATACTCATCATGCCGGTTTGCAGAAAAAACTTGTAATACCGCATACTATCCAAGGGGCTGATAAGTGTATCGATTTCGCCTTTCCAACTGAAAACCTTCATTTTAATTTTCTTTTTGAAATCGACTTCAATTTCGGTATCGCTCAACCCGGCTTCTTTGAGATTGCGGTAACGATCGCTACGTTTCATACTTACCCGCATAAGTTTCGCCACTTCCTCCTCCTTCATATTAAAGAATGGAGCGTTTGGCTTGCCTTTCCAATGTTCAAAAAACTCGCCTTGCAGTTTGCTTAGATGCTCGGTTACGGCTTCTTCGGCGTAGCGTTGCATCCGGCTGTCGATGGTAGTATAAATCTTTAACCCATCCCGATACAGGTCATACTTTTTACCATCGGGTTTGAGGTGATGCTTGCACCAATCCAGCATAAATGTTCGCAGACTTTCCCGAAAATAGGTAGCCAGTCCCTGATTGTGATCTACGCTTTTGAAACTAATTCCCAAGGGGAGCACTTTCAAACTATCAAACTGTTTTTCGGTAATGAGGTCGTTTTTCATCATCTGACCTAAAACCACATTCCGGCGATGCATCGTAGTGTCGGGACGCTTGATTGGATTGAACAGGGCGGGATTTTTGGCCATACCCACTAAGGTTGCGGCTTGTTCAATTTTAAGGCTGTCGGCAGATGTGTTAAAATAAACCGATGAAGCCATTTTCACCCCAACGGCTCCATTAATGAAGTCAAATTTATTGAGATACATGGCCAGAATTTCTTCCTTGGTGTAATGCCGTTCGAGCTTCACAGCAATCATCCATTCGGCCATCTTCCTAACCACAATTCCACCCCAAAGCCCTTCACGGGTATCGAACAGCATTTTCGCCAATTGCTGGGTAATGGTGCTTCCTCCTCCCGAATTTTTCTGAAAAAGGATAACTGTTTTTACCAATACCCGGCTCAATGCCTGACCGTCAATACCGGGATGGTCGTAAAAACGTTCGTCTTCGGTAGCAACTAATGCTTTGATTAGATAAGGTGAAAGTCGGTTGTAATCCACCTGACTGCGGTTCTCCACAAAGTATGTCCCCAAAAGTTTGGCATCGCTCGAAATGATTTCGGAAGCCAGGTTGCTACGTGGATTTTCAATGTCTTCAATATCGGGAACATCGCCAAACAAACCCAATGCTATCAGGCTCATCACTAAGAAAATAACCAGTAATGGAGAAGCGGCTGCCAGCCATATATATTTACGATACTTACGAAAAACTTCTTTTTGCTCCATTTGCGTTTTGGTGGGCGAAGGTAGAAAAATTGTGGCATACTCTATCGCCCTTTCATCCCTCCGGTCGCCCTATCGCCCTTCTTTCATTACCTTTGCCCCGCTTATGTATCTATCAAACGGCTATCTCAACGACTTAGAATCGGAGGCTATTTATATATTTAGAGAAGCTGCCGGACAATTTGAACGTCCTGCACTTTTGTTTAGTGGCGGAAAGGATAGTATATGTCTGGTTCATTTGGCTTTGAAAGCATTTCGTCCGGGTCGGTTGCCTTTCCCCTTGGTGCATATCGATACAGGACACAATTTTACCGAAACGCTGGAGTTTAGAGATAAGTTAGTGGCGGAAATAGGAGAAAAACTCATCGTAAGAAAAGTAGAAGATACCATTAAAAGCAAAAATTTAGTGGATGCTAAAGGCAAATTTCCAAGTCGAAACCAGTTGCAGACCTACACCTTGCTTGATGTTATTGAAGAAATGGAGTTCGATGCCTGTATAGGCGGTGCAAGGCGTGACGAAGAAAAGGCCAGAGCAAAAGAGCGTATATTTTCGGTTCGGGATGAATTCGGGCAGTGGAATCCCAAACTGCAACGCCCCGAATTGTGGAATATCTTTAACGGAAACATTCACAAGGGCGAGAATGTTCGGGTGTTTCCGCTGAGTAACTGGACCGAATTGGATGTGTGGGAATATATCCGCCGTGAAAATATTGCTTTACCTCAGATATATTTTTCACATCTCCGGCAATGCGTGCTTACCGAAAATGGCCAACTCATTGCCAATTCCGAATTTCTAAATCTTGAGACTTCGGATAGCATTGTTTCCCGAAAAGTGCGTTACCGAACCGTGGGCGACATGACCTGTACCGCTGCCATTGAAAGCCCTGCAAGCACAGTGGATGAAATTATTGCGGAACTAAAAACCACCACCATCAGCGAACGTGGAGCCACCCGAATGGATGATCGAATTAGCGAAGCCGCAATGGAAGACCGAAAGAAGGGTGGATATTTTTAGAATATGATGAATGAAAGTAGCATCTTCTAATAACCTAATCAAAGCTTTATACATCACGCCAAAAGCCACTCTCAACCAGCTAAAACTTTTTTAAACAAAAAATAATTTCCGTATTGAAATAATAGTATTTTTGCACCCCAAATTTTTAAGAAGATGGCTAAAAAAGGAAATAGAATTCAAGTGATATTAGAATGTACCGAACACAAGACAACTGGTGTTGCAGGTACCTCTCGTTATGTTACCACCAAAAACAAAAAAAACACTCCCGAACGTATTGAGCTTAAAAAGTTCAACCCCATTTTGAAAAAAATGACCGTTCACAAAGAGATTAAGTAGTAATTTATTAAACGTTTAAAACAGCAGCAAGATGGCAAAGAAAGTTGTGGCAACCTTGAAAAGCGGCACAGGTCGTAACTATACCAAGGTTATTAAAATGGTAAAAAACCCTGAAACAGGAGCATATAATTTTAAAGAAGAAGTGGTGCATAACGACCACATCAAAGACTTTTTGAAATAGGCAAATAAAGATTTGTTGTTTTCATGGTAGCAAGAAAGCTCCTTCCGCAAGGTTGGGGCTTTTCTTGTTTAAAGCGGAAATTTGAGCAGATGAATTGGTTTATGATTTAACAAAAAACAGAACTATGGGAATTTTTAGTTTTTTCAGCAAAGAGAAAAAAGAAACACTCGACCAAGGGTTAGAAAAAACCCGTGAAGGAATTTTTGGCCGTTTGGCTAAAGCCGTGTTGGGTAAAAGTCAGGTGGATGATGAAGTACTTGATAATCTCGAAGAAATTTTAATAGCCAGCGATGTAGGTGTAGAAACTACCTTAAAAATTATCAGCCGAATAGAGAAGCGGGTGAAGGACGATAAGTATTTCGGCACCGACCAGCTTAACAAAATCTTGAAAGAAGAAATTGCCTCGTTATTGGGCGAAAACGGCAACACCGAGACTACCGACTTTGAGATTCCAAAAGGTGTTACAAAACCTTATGTTATAATGGTTGTAGGAGTTAATGGTGTTGGAAAAACAACCACAATCGGCAAACTGGCTCATAATTTCAAGAAATCTGGCAAGTCTGTTTTGTTGGGTGCTGCAGATACTTTCCGGGCTGCGGCTGTTGACCAATTGTTGGTGTGGGCAACTCGTGCCGATGTGCCTGCTATAAGTCAGGGAATGGGAGCTGACCCGGCGGCGGTGGCTTTTGATACGTTAAGTGCAGCAAAATCTCGAAATTCGGATGTGGTGATAATCGACACCGCCGGACGACTACACAATAAAGTAGGCTTGATGAGCGAATTGAGCAAGATTAAAAATGTTATGAAGAAAGTCGTGCCTGATGCTCCGCACGAAATTTTGCTGGTGCTTGATGGATCTACCGGGCAAAATGCTTTTGAGCAAGCTCGTCAGTTTATTGCAGCTACCGAAGTAAATGCTTTAGCCGTAACAAAATTAGACGGAACAGCCAAAGGAGGCGTAGTAATTGGCATTTCCGACCAGTTCAAAATTCCTGTGAAGTATATAGGCGTTGGCGAAAAAATGGAAGATTTACAAGTATTCAATAAAAGTGAATTTGTAGATTCGATTTTCAAAGGGTAAGGAATTTCAATCCTTTCCGGCCACCACCACCACAATTTCACCTTTCACCGTCTTAGAGGCGAAATGTTTGTGAACTTCGGCCACAGTTCCCCGAAACGTTTCTTCAAAAAGTTTAGTTAGCTCACGGCTCACAGAAACCTGTCGTTCAGCACCACAGTGTTTTTCTATCTCCAACAATAGTTTTTCTAAACGATGGGGCGACTCATATAGCACCACCGTAGCTTCACTTTGGGCAATAAATTTCAAGCGTGTTTCGCGACCTTTTTTGTGAGGCAAAAATCCTTCAAAGAAAAATTTATCGCAGGGCAGTCCCGAATTTACCAAAGCAGGGACAAAAGCGGTTGGACCGGGCAATGTTTCTACAGCTATACCATTTTTAATACACTCTCGCACCAGCAAAAAACCGGGGTCGCTTATTCCTGGAGTTCCCGCATCGGAAACCAATACAGCTAAATTGACTGAAGAAATTAATTTAATAGCACTATGCAGCACTTTATGTTCATTGTTTAAGTGAAATGGAATTGCTTTTTTGTTGATTTCAAAATGCGAAAGTAAATTCCCCGTAGTGCGGGTATCTTCGGCAAAAAGCATATCACAAGCCTTTAATATGTTTAATCCACGAATGGTTATATCCTCTAAATTGCCGATGGGAGTAGGGACTAAGACTAATTTTGCCATATTTAAAAATTTTAGAAGAAAAATATTTTTACAAAAGAAAAAAATATACTTTTGCCGTCCCCAAAAATGGGGTTTAATCTCATACAAAATGTACGCAATAGTAGAAATAGCCGGACAGCAGTTTAAAGTGGAGCAAAATCTTAAGCTATATGTTCACCGTTTGGAGCAAGAAGCCGGACAAACAGTTGAATTTGATAACGTATTGTTGGCTGACAACGATGGAAAAGTTACAGTAGGAAGTCCTAGAGTAGCAGGTGCTAAGGTTTCGGCCAAAGTGCTAAGCCACTTAAAAGGCGACAAAGTGATTGTTTTCAAAAAGAAACGTCGTAAAGGTTACCAAAAACAAAACGGTCACCGTCAATCACTCACTCAAATTCAAATTGAAAATATCAGTTTGTAAATTTCACGATTAATAATAATCTCAACTAAACATTTATAAAAAATGGCACACAAGAAAGGCGTCGGTAGTTCTAGGAACGGACGCGAATCGCATAGCAAACGTCTTGGCGTAAAAATTATGGGCGGTCAGGTAGCAATTTCCGGCAATATCATCGTTCGTCAACGTGGAACAAAACACCATCCAGGTGAAAATGTAGGTATTGGTAAAGACCATACTTTATTTGCTCTTACCGATGGTATCGTAGTTTTCCGCCGCCGCAAAGACGACAAGTCTTTTGTATCGGTTAAACCTTTTGAAGCTGTCGAAGCTGTCGCTTAATTAGCCTCTTAGATATTTTATATAGAAAGCCTTTCCATTTTGGAAGGGCTTTTTTGTTTGTAGGAAATGGGAACGCAAATGAAGCTAACGGTGAAACCCTCTTGCCTTCCTTTAAAACTGACAACAGACAAAATTGAACAAATAATCACAAGTTTTAATACCATGTAGACTGCGATTTATGGTATTATTTGCGTAAATTCACCTAATTAGCTTAATTAACGTTCCAATTAAAATTCTTGATTCCCAAACTCATTATATTCTATACTACTTTAGCTTTGTCAAAATTTCAAAACCCATTAATCAATGCTTAGTCAAAATACATTACAAGGAAAAACAGCCTTCATCACAGGGGGCGGAACAGGTTTAGGCCGCAGCATGGCCAAAAAATATCTTGAACTCGGTGCTAACGTCATAATTGCCAGTCGTAAATTAGACGTAATACAAAAGGCAGCCTCCGAGTTAGCCACCGAAACCGGAGGAAACGTACTTGGTTTGGCTTGTGATGTGCGTAAATACGAAGATGTAGAAAATGTTATGAAAGCCGGGATTGAGAAATTTGGGCAAATTGACATCCTTGTAAATAACGCCGCCGGAAATTTTATTAGTCCCACCGAAAGGCTTAGCCACCGTGCTTTTGATACAGTGGTAGATATTGTGTTAAAAGGTTCGTATAACTGCACTTTGGCCTTGGGTAAATACTGGATTGAAAATAAAATCAAAGGGATTGTACTCAGTATCACCACTACTTATGCCTGGACAGGTTCGGCCTTCGTAGTGCCATCGGCTTGCGGGAAAGCTGGTGTTTTAGCAATGACACGTTCTTTATCAAGCGAATGGGGTAAATACGGAATTCGCTTAAACTGTATTGCTCCCGGCCCGTTCTATACCGAAGGAGCATTTGATCGTTTATTCCCGAAAGAAGTGCAGGAAATGCTTAATCCCATTGACAGAATTCCATTAGGACGGCTTGGCCAACATGAGGAACTTGCCAACTTAGCCGCCTATCTTGTTTCTGATTTCAGTGGATACATCACCGGCGAAGTGGTAACTATTGACGGTGGCGAATGGCTTAACGGTGCAGGAGAATTTAACTTCTTCAACAAAGTACCCAGTGAAATGTGGGATATGTTGGAGCAAGTGGTAAGAGGGGCATGGAAGAAGAAAGAATAAATTTGGTTCTTTCTTTTTGAAATTGAAGTGCTAACTCTAAACTGACTGCAAGAAATAAATAGACATCAAAGAAACATGAGTAAAAGGAAACATAAGACAGAGTTTGTAAAATGGTTTGGACCTGTACTTGACGCATTAAGGGCTTTAGGTGGTTCAGCTAAACCGAAAGAAATTTCCCAATGGATTGGCGACAACTTTGGCATTCCAGAAGAAGTATTAAATGAACGCTATCCAAAATCGGGAGTATTGAAATTTCAAAACCAATTAGCTTGGGCAAGACAATATTTAGTTTGGGAAGAATTGTTAGCAGCATCCAAACACGGTGTATGGACATTAAGCAGTAAGGGCTGGGACGCGAAAATGAATGAGCAACAAGCTCACGACATTTTTATAAAGTGGGTTAAACTATTCGCTGACTTACGAGAAGGTAAAGAAACAACAAGTGATAGTGAAGTAGAAATGGTTGAGGCAATTCAGGAAGAAAGTGAGCCGACCAGTTCTACAGCAAATTTACAACCGACACTAATTGAGGTTTTACAAAAACTATCTGCTACAGGTTTTGAGCAATTGTGTGGGCGACTTTTGAGGGAATATAACTTTGAGAATATTGAAATCACACAACAATCACATGATGGAGGGATTGATGGTTACGCAACCCTCAAAATAAATCCATTCGTAAACCTAAGTGTTTATTTTCAGTGTAAGCATTACACTGGTATAGTTCCTACAGAAAAAGTGCAGGCGTTTATTGGTGTAATGGAAACAAACAAACGAAGCGTTGAAAAAGGTCTTATGATAACGACTGGTTCCTTTGCAAAAGCTGCAATTGAAATTGAGAAGAACAATATTAAACTTGAACTTATTGACGGAGATAAACTTGTTGAAATGTTTGAAGAAGTTGAGTTAGGTGTAAAACCAAAGACTATTTACGAACCAGATATGTCATTTTTTGAACCGTATCGTGAAAAGAAAAAGTAAATAGACAATGGCTAAGACGAACGGACAGGAGACCATACGCTACAACACATTGAAAAAATCACCCGTAGCTCGACCGACAGGTTGGTGATTAACCTGAACCTTCATCGTCCGGATAGAAGTTCTTGACCAGCACCGCTTTCAAATATTGCTTAATTCTCGTGAATAGTGCTGCCTAAAACCATTTAGACATTAAACGAGCTGTTTCCTGCCAAGATTTTTTTAGCTGATAGAAATTATTTGCAACCCAATGTTTCACTTACGGGCAACTTGTTGTAACTTTGCTCGTGGAGAAAAAGCAAAAGCTACGAACCATAATCTTTTACAAGGACTACTTCAATGAGTTCTTCGTAAAACAGCGTAACAAGGTGAAGGAGAAAATTATCTGGACCTTTAATTTGATTGAAGAATTGCCCAGAATTTCAGAAACTTATCTCAAACATCTTGAAAACACTGATGGTCTTTATGAAATTAGGGTGCAACAAGGCAGCGGCATCTTTCGCATTTTTTGCTTTTTTCACGAAGGACAATTAGTGGTGTTGCTTAATGGCTTTCAGAAGAAAGACCAAAAGACTCCAAAGAAAGAAATTGAAAAAGCAGGCGTAATGGACAAAAGTGGAGGTCATTTTGGGTAATTTCGTTCAAGTGGACAAAAGTGGAGGTGTTTATTTTAGCACATTTCAATTTGATTGAAAACAACTATCTCATCTTTACATCATCAAGCAAAACGGAAGCAGGCTCTGCTG
>CANJNG010000150.1 GCA_947475205.1 Bacteroidota bacterium | reverse complement strand
TGCCCAGAGAATAGTCCACGAATCGCGGCTTTCTCAAATGATTTGTAATCAAAGTTGTCTTCTTGTTCCATATTGTGTCAAATTTATATGCTTTTTTTGTTTTGACACAGTTTGTTGTACGAACCCAAATATTTCTATACACAGAGCAGTATTTTTATTAAAACCGTTAAGTTCTTCTGAAATATTGTCCTTCAATTCCAATTAAACCCGACTTATTGGCCGATTACTGCTTTCTAAACCGACACTTTATCAGGTATTTAGGTCTGGATTGGAGTTTGAGGGAGTCACTCAAGATTTAATGTATTAGAGGTTTCGACCATCTAATATCTATAATCTAATATCTGACTTCTAAATCTAATCAAAAAATGAATCTCAATAAATTTACCATCAAATCGCAGGAGGCCATTAGTGCTGCTCAGCAGTTGGCTCTTAGCAAAAGCAACCAAAGCATCGAAACCGGCCATATTCTGAAAGGGATATTTGAAGTGGATGAAGATGTGGTTCCTTATCTTCTCAAAAAACTAAACGTTAATATCCAAACTCTTGAACAGGTATTGGATAGAGTGGTGGAAGCCTATCCCAAGGTGTCGGGCGGAAGTAGCTATTTGTCCACTTCGGCCAATCAAGCTCTGACCAAAGCTCAACAATCTATTGCCGAATCGGGCGATGAGTTTGTGAGCATCGAACATTTGCTACTAGGATTACTGAGTGTAAAAGACCCCATTTCGCAAATATTGAAAGATAGCGGCGTAAATGAAAAAGCCTTAAAAGCTGCCATTGCCGAACTGCACAAAGGTTCAAAGGTTACTTCGCAAAGTGCCGAAGATTCCTACAACTCATTGAGCAAATATGCCCAAAACCTCAACAAATTAGCCCAAGCAGGAAAGCTTGACCCGGTGATAGGCCGAGATGAAGAAATCCGTAGGGTGCTCCAAATCCTTACCCGCCGCACCAAAAATAATCCGATTTTAATTGGCGAACCCGGTGTGGGTAAAACCGCCATTGCTGAAGGATTGGCTCACCGGATAATTAATGGTGATGTGCCCGAAAACCTAAAATCAAAGCAGATATATTCCTTAGATATGGGAGCTTTGATTGCCGGAGCTAAATATAAAGGTGAGTTTGAAGAACGCTTGAAGTCGGTAATAAAGGAAGTGATTGGCAGCAATGGCGAGATTGTGCTTTTCATTGATGAAATTCATACACTGGTGGGTGCAGGAGGCGGAGGCGAAGGAGCAATGGATGCCGCAAACATTCTGAAACCTGCTTTGGCTAGAGGTGAATTAAGAGCCATTGGAGCTACTACATTAAACGAGTATCAGAAATATTTTGAGAAGGATAAAGCTCTGGAACGTCGTTTCCAAAAGGTGTTGGTGGACGAACCTAATACCCAGGATGCCATTTCCATTCTTCGTGGCTTGAAAGAAAAGTATGAAGTTCACCACAAGGTTAGGATTAAAGACGAAGCCATTATTGCGGCTGTTGAACTTTCGCAACGCTATATAAACGACCGTTTTTTGCCCGACAAAGCCATCGACCTTATTGATGAATCTGCGGCTAAGCTTAGGATGGAGATTAATTCTGCTCCCGAAGCATTGGATGAATTGGAACGCCGTATTCGCCAACTCGAAATCGAGCGGGAAGCCATCAAGCGGGAAAACGATGAACGTAAACTATCTTCTTTGAATGAAGAAATAGCTAACCTTAGCGAAGACCGTAATAAAATGAAGGCGAAATGGCAAGGCGAGAAAGATATTGTGGAGCAGATTCAGAAAGCCAAAACTGACATTGATAACCTTAAGTTTGAAGCCGACCAAGCCGAACGCCAAGGTGATTACGGTAAGGTGGCCGAGATTCGTTACGGTAAGATAAAAGAATATGAGGCTAAAGTGGATTCGCTGATGCAAACTCTCATCGAAACCCAAGGCGAAAATCCAATGATTAAAGAGGAAGTGGGTGCAGAAGATATTGCCGGAGTGGTAAGCCGCTGGACTGGAATTCCTGTTGGTAAAATGCTACAAAGCGAAAATGAGAAGCTCTTACACATCGAGGAAGAATTGCATAAACGAGTTGTTGGTCAAGATGAAGCCATCGAAGCCATTGCTGATGCGGTTCGCCGCAGCCGTGCCGGATTGCAAGACACCAAACGCCCCATTGGTTCATTTATTTTCTTAGGAACAACAGGCGTAGGGAAAACCGAAGTAGCAAAAGCACTAGCCGATTATCTCTTCAATAACGAAAACTCCATGACCCGAATAGACATGAGTGAGTATCAGGAACGCCACAGTGTAAGCCGTTTGGTGGGTGCTCCTCCCGGATATGTGGGATATGATGAAGGCGGACAACTCACCGAAGCCGTTCGTCGACGTCCATACTCATTGATTTTGCTTGATGAAATAGAGAAGGCTCACCCGGATGTGTTCAACATCCTACTGCAAGTATTGGATGATGGTCGCCTCACCGACAACAAAGGGCGGGTGGTGAATTTTAAGAATACCATCATAGTAATGACAAGCAATTTGGGATCACATCTGATTCAGGAAAACTTTGAAAATTTAGAGAAGAACAACTACGATGAAACCATAGCCCGCACCCGAAAGGAAATATTCGAGCTTCTGAAAAAGACCATCCGTCCCGAGTTTCTGAATCGGATAGACGATATAATTATGTTCTTGCCGCTTACCCGTGAGGATGTGGAAAAGATTGTGCTACTGCAAATGGATATGTTGCAAGAACGCCTCAAAACTGCCGAAGTACAACTTTCCTGGACTCCCGAAGCCATAGAATGGATTTCGCAATTGGGCTACGATCCGCAGTTTGGAGCACGCCCCGTGAAACGAGTAATTCAGAAACAGGTGTTGAACGAATTGTCTAAATATCTGCTATCAGGAAAGGTAACAAAAGACCAAAAGATTATGCTGGACATGTTCGATAATAAATTGGTATTCCGGTCGGAGATAGAACGGGAAAAGGGTGTGTGATGGGGAATTTCACCCTTTGTTAGTATATAATGCCCTTTCAGAGACATTAACCTACAACAAACCCTCGATAAGTGTTTCCAAACTCACGCCATCGGCTTCGGCACGGTAGTTACGCACAATACGGTGGCGAAGAATAGCTGCAGCTACAGCCTTCACATCTTCAATATCGGGAGAATATTTGCCTTTTATAGCAGCGTTGCATTTTGCCCCCACCACCAAAAACTGTGATGCACGCGGCCCGGCTCCCCAACTGATGTATTTATTCACCATTTCGGTGGCAGCGGGAGTATTGGGACGTGTTTTAGCAGTTAATTTAACTGCATACTCCACCACATTGTCTGCAACAGGTATGCGACGAATTAAAGATTGAAAATAGATAATCTCTTCGTTGTTCAGCACTTCCTTTTGTTCAACTATTCTTGCCGTGGTGGTTTGCTTTACGATGTCTATTTCTTCGGCAAAGGATGGATAATCTAACCATATATTGAACATAAACCTATCTAGCTGGGCTTCGGGAAGCGGGTAAGTTCCTTCCTGCTCAATAGGGTTTTGGGTAGCTAATACAAAAAACGGGCTTTCTAAAGTGTATCGTTTTCCTGAAACTGTAACTGCTCTCTCTTGCATAGCTTCAAGCAAAGCACTTTGTGTTTTGGGCGGAGTACGGTTAATTTCATCGGCCAATATAACATTGGAGAATAGAGGGCCTTTTATGAATTTGAAATGACGGGATTCGTCCAATATTTCAGTTCCTGTGATGTCGCTGGGCATTAAGTCTGGAGTGAACTGGATCCGGTTGTAGGATAGCCCCAAAGAGTTTGCAATGGTGTTAATCAACAATGTTTTGGCAAGCCCGGGTACACCCACCAAAAGGCAGTGTCCGTTGCTGAACATACTTATAAGCACCATTTCCACCACTTTGTCCTGCCCAACTATTACCTTAGAAATTTCAGTTCTAAGTTCTTTGTATTTTACCACCAAGGCATCAATAGCCTCTGCATCATTCTTAAAATTGCTCATAGTCTAATTTTCTTTTTTTATCCAAGCGTACTTGTATGGACAGTTTTTGTAATCGGCATCAATCTTCACATAAATATCGGTGAGGTGCTTCTTAACCCAATCGCCCATCATTTTTTGTTTTTTCGTAGCAATTGCCGCTTCCTGCAAGCGTTGATAATCGTCCTTCATATTAGCTTTATGCGGAGCAGTACGACTTTTAAGCATATAGATTTTGAATGAACTGCGTCCGCGTTCGTCCTTAGAGGCAACAGGCTTTGTAAACTCACCGGGCTTTAGCTCATTGATAGCTGCAAACAGCATAGGGTCAATTGCATTAAGTTGGTCATCTTCAAACTTAGAGTTTCCTGCGGCCGGATTTTGCATTATCCCTCCGTTATTCTTTGTTTCCTCATCGTCGGAATATTTCTCAGCAGCTTTTTCAAATGTAATCTTCTTTGTCTCTAAATCGTTGTAGATACTGTCCAATTTCAGATGGGCTTTTTCCATACTTTCCTGCGACATTTTACAGGTAATAAGAATGTGTCGAACGTTTACCATATCGCCACGGCGTTCAATCATCTGCATAAAATGAAATCCAAAATCGGTTTCAAACACTTCTGAAATGCCACTTCCTTTCAACCGAAAGGCCCAGCTATCAAACTCAGGAACCATTTGCCCACGTTCAAAGAAACCCAGTTCGCCACTGTTGGCAGCAGTTCCTGGATCTTCGGAATACAGCACAGCTAAGGAACCAAAGTTATCGCCAGCCAAAACACGTTGCCGTAATTCCTCGGCTCTATCACGGGCTACTTTCTTCTCTTCGGCATTATATTTCGGACGAGCCACAATGTGTGCCACTTCCAACTCGGAATTGATATACGGAACACTATCGGCAGGTATTTCATTGAAATAATTGCGAACCTCGTTGGGGGAAACTTTCACGTCGCCAGTAATCTTTTGCTGCATTTGCTGGGCAAGCAACTGATCTTTTATTAAACTTTGGAAATCGGCTTTAATCTCTACCAACGATTTACCGTAAAAAGCTTCCAGCTTTTCCTGCGAACCAATTTGCTGAATAAAAAACCGAACCCGCCGGTTCATTTCGCCATCAATTTGTTCATCGCTAACATTTAAACTGTCGTGTTCGGCCTGATTAAGCAACAGTCGTTGAAAAAGTTGGTCTTCCAATAACTCGCAACGAGTAGTTTCAGTTGTTGCATTTTTTTGCTGAATCAGTTGCTGATACTGGCTTTCGACCTCACTCAATAAAATTATATGACTGCCCACAACAGCTACAATTTTATCGGCCACCAAGTCGTTTACAGGTTGTGCTATACTGCGAAAAGGAAGTAGGAAAAGTAGCAACAAGCCCTTAAATATCGGCTTGGCGTGTGATGCGTTCAATATTATCTAATTTTAGGAGGCCAAAAGTATCTAAGGTTTGGCAATATTGCTGTGTTATACAATTAATAATTCATAATTGGATTCATGAATGATAACCAGAAATTTGTGATATAGCTATTAGAAACCTTATATTTAAAATTGTAATTAGAATACATGAAATCATTTAATTTGCACTCAATTAACTCAAAAATCTAACAATGAAAAAACTATCTACTCTCTTTATGTTGTTCTGTTTTGCAACAGGATTATTTGCACAAGTGCCACCTCCCGGGCCGTGCACAGCTAATCTTACTGGGCCTAATGAACAGTTCGTTCCTGACACACTTACAGATTTACCCAATGCTCCCCAAGGATCGGCATACTCTACTGTTCTTCAAATGTATTTAGCAGCTTCGGTATTTGTTAATGGAATCGGAAATGTACCAATTACTGACTATACCATTACCGGCATTTCGGGTTTGCCTTCTGAATTCACTTATGCCACAAATCCTTTAGATGGTGTAATACCTGGTGGAAGTGCAGGCTGCATTGTTTTTGATGCCAGTAATGTTACCTCGGCTGTTGGAAACTACCCTATTTCGATTAACATTACAGCAAACACTCAATTTGGCCCACAGACGGCAGCTTTTAATGGCTTTTCAATTAATATCACTGGTGGCGGTGGTGGTGGCTCATGTACCCCGACCCTTACCGGCCCGAATATGGAATTTCAACCCGATACGGTTACTGATTTGCCTTTTGCAACATCGGGAACAGCTTATGCTACAGTTATTCAGGTTTACATGCCTGCAATAGTTTCGGGAACTAGTTTGGTTGACTACACCATCACCGGTATTGCAGGCTTGCCTTCCGATTTTTCATATACAGTAAACCCTTCATCAGGAATAATTCCCGGAGGTAGTGCTGCCTGTATTTATATCTATTCCAATAATGTTACATCGCCTGTTGGAAGTTATGACCTTACTATAAACGGAATTGCAAATGTTGGTTTTACCACAGTTCCAAACCCTATAAACGGCTATACACTAGTAATTCAGGGAGGGACAAGCTGTACGGCTTCTATTTCACCTAACGGTCCTACTACATTTTGCCAAGGCGGAAGTGTAGTCCTAACGGCATCGGCAGGGTCAAGCTATAGTTGGAGCAATGGAGCTATTGTACAAAGTATTACTGTTTCTCAACCCGGAAGCTATTCTGTAACTGTGGTTGATGGAAATGGCTGTTCGGCTACTTCTAACGCTATTACGGTAACAGTAAACAATAACCCTACGGTTAGCATAACTAACCTTCAAAACTTTACAAACGTAAATGCTGTTAGAAATTTGGTTGGTAGTCCTTCAGGTGGGACATTCTCCGGCGTAGGTGTTTCGGGAAATACCTTTACAGCATCGGTGGCAGGTCTAGGTACCACTTCGGTAAGCTATTCCGTTACAACGCTAGGATGCATTGGAACCAGCACCCAAAGCACCATTGTGTATGATACCATTGGTGGTGGCGTTGGCTGCTCTACTTTCGATACACTTATCATCAATGCATTGCTAACGGGAGTAAATCCTCCTAACAATACGAATACCTTCAAGGTGTATCCTAACCCTGCAAATACTAGTTTAGTTATTGATAACGGAAACTTTGCCAACCTAAGCGGCTATAGCGTTAAAATTATCAATACACTTGGTCAAACAGTATTTACAAGTGCTATTAATCAACAGCAATTTACAATTAATCTCAGCACTTGGACAGGTGTGGGGATTTATCATTTACAAATCATCAACTCGTTGGGAGCTTCCATTGAGACCAAGCAAATTGTGCTTCAATAAGTATATATAAAACCCCACTTAAAGCAATTCTCTTTTATAGAGCTGCACTGTGTTTTCCAACCCAAAGTAAAGTGCATCGGAAATTAGTGCATGCCCAATGGAAACTTCCAATAGGTTAGGAATATTTTGTTTGAAAAAATGAAGGTTTTGCAAGTTCAAATCGTGGCCTGCATTGATGCCAAGATTCAAACGATTGGCCACTTGAGCAGCATTAGCATAGGGCAAAATGGCTTTTAGTTTAGTGCTGGTAAATTGAGACGCAAAGGCCTCGGTGTATAATTCCACCCTATCGGTACCTGTATCGGAAGCCCGCTCAATAAGTTCGGTTACCGGGTCAATAAAGATGGAAGTACGCATTCCGGCTTTTTTAAGCATTGCGATAATCTCCCGTAGAAAAGCAAAATGTTTAAATGTATCCCATCCGGCATTGGAGGTTAAAACTCCGGGCGGGTCGGGAACTAAGGTTACCTGGGCAGGCCGAGCTTCCATCACCAAGGCCATAAAATCTTCGGAAGGATAGCCTTCTACATTGAGTTCTGTACTTATTACTTTTTTCAACTGGCGAACATCATCAAACCGAATATGCCTTTCGTCGGGGCGGGGATGCACTGTAATACCATCGGCACCAAAGCGTTCAATGTCGAGTGCAACTGCAATTACATCGGGTACATTTCCGCCACGGGCATTTCGCAAAGTGGCTATTTTGTTGATGTTTACGCTTAGTTTAGTCATTGGGACAAAAGTATCGCTTTTCACTCAAAAATCTTTTCATCTTTGTAGCCCATCTAAATTAGCCTGTGTCAATCAATCTTCTTTCGCCTCAAAACTTTACCGATTACGAATTATTGGACGTTGGCGGACACCTGAAATTAGAACGTTTTGGAAAACATATCACCATTCGTCCAGAGCCTCAAGCAGTGTGGGAAGCAGTGTGGGACAGAAAGGAGTGGGAACGCTTGGCTCATGTTGAGTTTACAGCCAAATCGAGTTCAGCGGGTAGTTGGAAACGATTGAAAGAAATGCCCGACCGATGGCATATTGCTTACAAGTTTGAAAACGGAACAAGCATAAAACTTCGGTTAGCACTCACGAGCTTCAAACACCTTGGCGTTTTTCCCGAACAAGCCTGCAATTGGACGCATATTTATGATTCGCTGACGAAACTAAAAGCCGAAAAACCACGCTTCTTAAATCTGTTTGCATACACAGGGGCGGCATCATTGGCCGCTGCGGCAGCCGGTGCAACAGTTACGCACTGCGACAGCATTAAGCAGGTAGTTACTTGGGCAAATGAAAATATGCTATTGAGCAACCTTTCAGATATTCGGTGGATGATAGAAGATGCTCAGAAATTTGTGAAGCGTGAAATTCGCCGAGGCAATACTTATCATGGAATTATTCTTGACCCTCCGGCTTATGGTCATGGCCCTAATGGCGAAAGCTGGAAACTGGAAGACGACATTAACGAAATGGTGGCCGATGTGGCCAAACTCCTCCATCCACAAAAACATTTTCTGATTCTGAATACCTATTCCTTAGGCTTTTCGAGCCTCATTGTCGAGAATTTATTTAATCAGCATCTCTCGCCAAAAAGCAAAAAGCAAATTGGCGAATTGTATCTCCCCGCCAAATCAGGACTGAAGTTGCCCTTGGGTGTATGGGGAAGAGCTGAGATGGGTTAAGACACCCGCTCTATCTCTTCACTTCCGCATGCTAACTAAATTATTAATTGATTGCATTCCTACTCACTGAACCCTCTCCGATAAATGCCAGAGAGCATTCCATAAGCTCCGAACCATCTCCGGCAAATGCTTGAGAGCATTCCCTAAGCTCCCAACCCTCTCCGGCAAATGCCTGAGAGCATTCCCTAAGCTCCCAACCCTCTCCGGCAAATGCCTGAGAGCATTCCCTAAGTTCCCAACCCTCTCCGGCAAATGCCTGAGAGCATTTCCTAAGCTCCCAACCCTCTCCG
>CANJNG010000149.1 GCA_947475205.1 Bacteroidota bacterium | reverse complement strand
TCGAAAGGGTATCTCGTAACGACGTTTTTCGTCCGTTCTTGCAAACGAATCTGACACTAATATAGTGTGTCTTTCTTCTTGTTTCTCTTTCTCCATTTTGAGTTTTTTGTTTTCAAAATGTGTCAAGTTTTTTTAGGAGATGACAGGTTCGGGATACAGAAAATTAGCATCCTGCCCAAAGGCCACCAAATCCACATCCTGCTTTATCCCGTTTGTTTCAAAAATAATGCTATCGGTAACTATCACCGGGGTGTTCACATTATTGGGGTCGAGAGTTACTTCTGCAAAACCCCACAAACTGTCATTTGGAGCAATTTCAATATCGCTAAAAACTCGTCCCGAAAAACCGTTGATGTTTATCCTATACTTGCTTGCTTCACCTCCGGCGATGTATATTTTACTGATACGGATATTCTCATTGTGGGTATTGTAAATTTTAAATGCTTTGGTAGAGGACCCCACTTGGGTAAAAACAGTATCAAAAATAACGGTATCGTTGCTAAAGGCTAATGCCCCATTAGTGGTGAACTTGTCTTTCTTGCAGGATGCGAATAGGGTAAAGAGAAGAATTATAAAAAGAAGAAACCGCATTAAGCAAAATAGTTGCACAAAGATACGATTATCAAGATGGGAAGCAAGGCAGTATAATCAGGATAGCTTAGTTTAATGCATTCGTTTCCTATCCTATGCATTGATAAAGGAATTTAAACCTTTAAAAAGAAGTATGAATAGCTTTAGTGAAATTAAACCATTTTCTGAATGGTTTACACCAAAGCCACACCGCTCATTTCTTCGGGCTTATTTAAGCCTAAAAGCTTTAAAACAGTAGGAGCAATATCGGCCAACTTGCCATTGGCCACGGTTTTAAAATCTTTATCAATCAAGAAAATCGGAACAGGATTAGTGGTGTGTGCCGTGTTTGGGCTGCCGTCTGCATTGACCATATATTCTGCATTGCCGTGGTCGGCAATAATTATGAAGGAATAATCGTTTTCCAGCCCAACTGCTACCAATTCCTTCAAGCATTTATCCACTGTTTCCAGGGCTTTAATCTCTGCTTGGAAATCGCCTGTATGCCCCACCATATCGGGGTTGGCAAAGTTTAGGCAAATAAAATCGGGCTTATTTTCTTGGATGTCATTAATGGCGGCATCCTTCACCTCTGCCGCACTCATTTCGGGTTGCAAATCGTAGGTGGCCACCTTGGGCGAAGGAATCATAATACGTTTCTCCCCTTTAAAGGTAGTTTCTTGTCCGCCCGAAAAGAAAAAAGTAACGTGTGGATACTTTTCGGTTTCGGCTATCCTAAGTTGAGTTTTCCCGTTTTCGGCCAGCACCTCGCCAAGGGTTTGGTGCAGATTGTCTTTATCAAATAGCACCTTTATACCCTTAAACGATTTATCGTAATTGGTCATCGTAACATAATAGAGCGGCACGGTTTCCATCTTAAATTCCTCGTTATCTTCCTGGGTAAGCACTTGCGTTATTTCGCGGCAACGGTCGGTTCTGAAATTAAAACATATCACCACATCGCCCGGCATAAACAAACCAATGGCATCAAATTCATCATTCACTACAACCATTGGCTTAATAAACTCATCAGTGATATTATCTTCGTATGACTTCCGTATTCCATCTGCAATATTGCTAACAGGGAGGCCTTTACCTTTCACCAACATGTCATAAGCTAATTTAACCCGTTCCCAACGGTTGTCGCGGTCCATGGCATAGTAGCGGCCAATAAGGGAAGCAATTTTTCCGTGAGTTTTGTTTAAATGATTTTGAAGGTCTTCCATATAGCCCAAACCGCTTTTGGGGTCGGTGTCGCGGCCATCGGTAAAAGCATGAACAAAATACTTTTCCAAACCCGACGTTTCAGCAATGGTGCAAAGGGTTTTAAGGTGATTTAAAGAAGAGTGAACTCCGCCTTCAGACACCAAACCCATAAAATGAACCGAAACATGATTCTTCAATGCGAAGTCCATTGCAGCCTTCAGTTCGGGGTTTTCAGCCAATTCTCCGCTTCGGCAGGCTAAGTTAATCTTAACCAAATCCTGATAAACCACTCGTCCTGCCCCAATATTCAAATGCCCCACTTCCGAGTTGCCCATTTGCCCATCGGGAAGACCAACGTCTTCGCCCGATGCTTTAAGCAATGCATTTGGGTAGGTGTTATAAAGGCTATTCACAAACGGCACATTGGCCTTAAAAGTGGCATCTCCTTCTGATTTGTCGCCCTTTCCCCATCCATCTAAAATCACTAAAGCTACTTTTTTACTCATAGGGCAAAGGTAGTGGGTATTTAGAAGTAAGCATGGGTTAATGGGGATTGTGATTTGAACCAAAACATCAATCTTTATAATTTAAGAATCTTGAAAAGCATAAAAGAACTAAGCCATACATTTGTCCCTGTATAAAACTACCGTTTGTTAATTTTCTCCATACAATTTAAATCCCCAATGACTTATTTCAGAAGTGTTACCATCATTTCACTATTCCTTTTCAGTGTTACCGCTTGCAAAAAGGATGAGCCTACAAAAACAGAAACCGGTCCATTGTATGCCAAACGAGGAACATCAGCCGGAATATACGACCACCAAGGCCGTTTCATGATTTTAAGGGGGGTAAACTATAATGTCTTGGGCGATTATTGGCAAGGAAATCCGGCCGTTGCCACCACCAAAACCTATTCTCCGGAGGATATAAAAATGATGGCTTCTCATGGTTTCAACTGCATCCGATTGTTGTTTAGTTGGAGCAAATTAGAACCACAGAAGGGCGTTTATGACGAAGCCTATATTCAATCCCTAAATGCCGTAATTGTTGAAGCCGCCAAATATGGTATGTATGTGATGCTTGATATGCACCAAGATGCTTGGGGTAAATATATTGCTACTCCTGCTGATTCGCCCTGTACCTTTCCGAATAAGGGTTGGGATGGTGCACCCGAGTGGGCAACTATTACCGACGGTGCAAGCACATGTTCAGGAACAGGTGCTAGAGAAAATGCCCCTGCTGTGTATCATGCCTTTCAGAATTTCTGGGACAATACCAATGGTATTCAAGATGCTTGCATTGCCTCTTGGCAACATTTGGTTAGTGCGACTTGCAGCAATCAAAACCTATTGGGCTACGACCTCTTAAACGAACCTAGCCTGGGATATAAATCACCAGTATCGGCTGAAATAACAAAATTGGGCAATTACTATGTCAAATTAATTCAAGCTATTCGAAGTACAGAAGGAGGCGGCTCAAACCAGCATATCATTTTTGTGGAAAACGCCATTGAATGGCAAGGAAATGGCTATTTGGGAATCCCCGATATTGGATTTACTAACGATAGCAATTTGATTGCATCACCCCATCATTATTTTGAATCAATAACCAACGTAGGGTTTACTATCGAAATGGGATATAACATTCTAAAAAATGCAAGTTCGGAAAAATTTCAAGCAGCAATGTTAATCGGAGAGTGGGGTTATTTTGGCGATCCGGCTAGTGATGTGGAAAAAGTAAAACGCTTTGGAGTAATAGAAGACGCCAATTTTGGTTCATCTACTTGGTGGCAATGGTGTCAAGCTCCCGGCGATCCACATGGTATTAGTTGGGATGGAACATCGTATAGCCCTACTTCGCTTCATTTAATTGAACTTGATCAAAGCGGCAATTTCACCGGAAATACAAATACCTATTACTTAAAAGTTTTAGGCCGTGCACACCCTTTGGCAATTAAGGGAACGCCTACCGCACTTACTTCCAATTCCGATAATGGTCAAATGCATTTAGAAGCAAACACTTCAACTGATGGCATAACCGAATTATGGATTCCCAACTATTTTGGGAAACCAAAAATCACCGGAACTAATATTACGGCAAGCAGCGTTAAAGAAGTGGATGGCGGATATATAGCATGGGCGATGGTGAAAGGAACCTATACGATTGATGTAAGTTTCTAAGCCAAGTCATAAGCTCTCTTTACCTTTGCTGCTTCTAACGCTACTGTGTTTTCCATTCTCAAAAAATCAAATTCTCTTTTTCAGCCTATTCTTTTAGCGGCAATTATTCTCCTTTCCCGGTTACCATTTCTGGGTTTGGGTTATGGTGCTGAAGAAGATAGCTGGGGAACACCTTTAGCTATTTGGAATACCATAGAAACGGATACCTACGAACCGTCCCGTTTGCCCGGCCATCCTGTGCAGGAAGCATTTTATTTATTGGTAGCCTATTCGGGACCCTTTGCTTTTAATATCTTCTCTGCACTGGCTTGTGTGGGTGCATGTTTGGCCTTTTTCTATATTTTCAAAAAGCTAAACTTTCAAAACGGCTTTATTTCGGCTTTGGCTTTAGGGTTTACGCCTGTTATCTATATAAGCAGCACTTATACGATTGATTATTGCCTTACTCTTTGCTTTTTACTTTGGGCTTTTTATTTCCTTTTGGATGAAAAACCCTTACTCACCGGAATTTTCCTTGCTTTGGCTGTTGGCTGCCGAATAACGACCGGTATTATGATTTTGCCCTTTTGTTTATGGCTCTATACCTTTTCGCCAAGAGATAAATTCATAAAGTCATCCTTGCAGATTTTCGGCACCATGACAATCCTTGGCTGTCTGGCGTATTGGCCGCTCATCTATAACTTTGGTTATCGGTTTTTCCATTATTACGACCTTTTCCCTTACCCCCCCATTGAGAAAATTATTTACAAAGCAAGCTTTGGAGTTTGGGGTGTTCTGGGTTTACTGGGAATAATTTCGGCTTCCATTAGCCAATTAATCTTCTTTCGGAATAGGACTATCGAGAATCCAACGATCTACAAAAAGCCTTTAATTGCTTTGTTTGCAATTGTTTTCTTTCTCTTCCTAAGCTCCTATATCCGCCTTCCTCAAAAATCGGGATACTGGATAACCGTAATTCCGTTTGCTATTTTGTTTCTCAGGGTGTGGCTAAATCAAATGCTTTACACCTTTACGTGCATTTGCATCATAGCCTCATCGTTTTTCTTTAGTTTGGGACTTACTGATTCCTACCGTGGTTCGGAGTATTCAAGACATGCCACCACCTTTAGTTCTGCCGGGCAAACCATTTTCTTAGACCCAATTACCGGCCCGATGTATGCCGATTACACCAAACGCGTAAATAAGGAAAAGTTTTGCGAAGAGGTAATAAATTCGATGCTTTCGCAACCCAAGGACAGTCTTGAAAAGCAAGTGCTTATTTGTGGGTGGTGGTATAATGAACTGATGACGGAAAGCAAAGTGAGAAAGCTCAAGTTGGAGAAAAACTTTGGGTTCTATCTTCCCAAAAGAAATATTCTTGACTTGAAAAAAGAGGGCAAAACCTTATACTTTCTGCCTGAACAAGCCGTGTTTAATGACCAATATTCCGGTATGGAAGATGGCTTTACGGCTAAGACTGCGGGGGATTTTGAAGAAGCATTTATTTCTTCAAATAGGCCGCAATAGCTTCTGCAACCCGTTCTCCATCTATAGCTGCCGACACAATTCCTCCGGCGTATCCGGCACCTTCTGCACAGGGGAATAAACCATTGCAACCCTCATGCATTAGCGTTTCAGGGTTTCTGGGAATTCGAACAGGGGATGAAGTGCGGCTTTCGGGAGCAACCAAAACGGCTTCTGGGTGCAGGTACCCATTCATTGTTTTTCCGAAAACTTTAAAAGCCTCCTTTAATCGGCTATGAATAAATGGTGGCAACACCTCCGAAAGATTGGTGCTTTTAATTCCGGGTTGGTAAGAACAATCGGGAAGCGATTGCGAAAACCTTCCGTTTACAAAATCGGTCATACGTTGTGCGGGAGCGGTTTGCTTGCCTCCGGCCATTTCACATGCCTTTTGTTCAATGAAAGACTGAAATGCTAAGCCTGCCAAGGGGCCCGAATTGCCTAAATAGGAGATATCGGTCATTTCCACCGGCACCACTATTCCCGAATTTGCATACGGATTATTTCGTTTGCTGGGCGACCATCCGTTGGTAACTACTTCGCCGGGAGCAGTGGCACAAGGGGCAATTATCCCACCCGGACACATACAAAAGGAATAAACTCCTCGACCTTTTATTTGCTCCACCAAACTATAGGATGCAGGAGGAAGATAGTCGCCACGCTGGGCAGTGTGATATTGAATGCTATCAATGATTTCCTGCGGATGTTCAATTCTTACCCCCAAAGCAAAGGGCTTGAATTCAATGGCTATGCCAACCTTATCCAACAAATGGAAAATATCGCGAGCCGAATGCCCGGTAGCTAAAATCACTGCTTTGAAGCTTAGCGTTTCTGTACCGTTGATTTCAATGGTTTTAATTCCTGATTGCTGATGAGTGATATGGGTGAGTTTACTTTCAAACCGAACCTCGCCTCCACATTCAATAATCTTTTCGCGGATGGTGGTGATTATCTGCGGAAGTTTGTTGGTTCCAATATGGGGATGGGCTTCCACCAAAATGTTCTCATCTGCACCGTTCAAATAAAAACGTTCCAATATCCGGCGAATGCTTCCCCGCTTGCCTGAACGGGTGTAGAGTTTACCATCGCTATAAGTCCCCGCACCACCTTCACCAAAACAGTAGTTGCTTTCGGGGTTTACGATATGTTCCCGATTAAGCATGGCCAAATCGCGGCGGCGGCTTCTCACATCTTTCCCTCGCTCAAATACGACAGGCTTTAAGCCCAATTCTATTAATCGCAAAGCGGCAAACAAACCCGCCGGTCCAGCACCAATAATGGCCACTTCGGGCTTGTTGCTCACATTTTGGCAAACAAAACTATTTTCTAAAGCAATGTCGGTTATGGCTTCACCTACCTGATAAACATCTACCGTTAGGTTAATGTGAATCTGGCGTTTGCGGGCATCTATAGAGCGTTTACGGATACGATATGAACCAAACGAAGCCCCCAAATTGCTTTTGTCGATTATGTGCTGCGTTAAAGCAGGTTCGTCGGAAGCCAGAAAAAGTGGGAGATAAAGTTGGAGCATCTGCGGCATAAGGGAAGCGAATATTTTAATCGGCTAAATTACTTGCCTAAGTCCCTTCACCACCAATTGCAAAGTAATCTGACCGTTAAATTCATTTTCCTCAATGGTGTAAATCATATCGAAAGGGTTTCCAGATTGAACAATGGGTAGATAGTCTAAGGCTTTGAAGAATATGGCCGGAAAAGTAAAGTCCTTTTGAGTTTCGGAATACACTTCGAGTTTGAGATGATTTTGTCCTACAATTCTTGCTTCGCCTTTATTTAAAAGATTTCGGGTAAGGAAGACCGGTTGCATATTTCCGGGACCATAAGGACCTATTTGTTTCAGAATCCGCATTAATTTTGGGGTAATCTGTTCCAGTGAAATTTCTACATCTATTTCCTGAGAAGGGATAAGCATTTCATCCAAAATAGAACTGCTCACCACTTCTTCAAACTTGGTTCGGAAAGCCTCCACATTTTCTAATTTCATAGTTAATCCGGCAGCGTATTTATGTCCGCCGAATTGTTCGAGCAAATCGCTGCAGGCCGTTATGGCCTGATGCACATCGAAATCTCTCACACTGCGTGCCGACCCGGTGGCTTTACCATTAGATTCGGTGAGCACAATAGTGGGGCGATAATACTTTTCAATTACCCGCGAAGCCACAATGCCCACCACCCCTTTATGCCAGGTGGGCGAATACAAAACCGTGCTTTTTTTATTCAGGAAAGTGTCATCGGTGGCCATCATTTCCAAGGCTTCCTGCGTAATATTGGTATCGAGGTTTTTGCGTTCGATGTTGTTGAAATGAATAATTTGGTTGAACTCATCGGCCGAGAGTTGGTCGGGCGAGATGAGCAGTTTTACGGCGTTGCTTCCATGGGCAATGCGTCCGGCGGCATTAATGCGGGGGGCAATGATGAACACCACATCCGAAATGCTCAGCTTTTTCTTAATATTATTGAATTGCAGAATGGTTTTGATGCCCACTCCCGGGTTGGAATTGATTAGTTCCAAGCCCAGAAAAGCCAAGACCCGGTTTTCGCCTGTGATGGGAACAATGTCGGCACCGATGCTGGTAGCCACCAAATCGGCATACTGCAAAGCTTCAGCGATGGGTAACTCTTTGGCAATGCAAAGAGCCTGACACAGTTTAAACCCGATGCCACAGCCCGAAAGTTCTTTGAAAGGATAAGGGCAATCGGCTTGTTTAGGATCCAGAACCGCCACTGCTGCCGGAATTTCATCTGCCGGAAGATGGTGGTCGCAAATAATGAAGTCTATGCCTTTTTGGGTAGCATACGCCACCTTGTCCACCGAACGGATGCCGCAATCGAGAGCAATAATCAGCGAAACGCCATTATCATGAGCCGTGTCTATTCCGGCAAAGGAAATTCCGTAGCCTTCGCTATAGCGGTCGGGGATATAGTATTCAATATTGTCGGTTAGTTTTTTCAGAAACTGAAATACCAAGGCAACGGAGGTGGTACCATCTACATCATAATCGCCATAAACCATTATGCGTTGGCCGTTTTCGATAGCCGAAAGAATACGCGGCACGGCTTCGGTCATTCCTTTCATCAAATAGGGATCGAGCAATTGCTCTGTTGCCGGACGAAAAAAGGTTTTGGCTTGGTCGTAGGCAGTAATTCCACGCTGCAGCAAAAGAGTAGCTACAATTTCATCCACCTTTAATGCTTGCTGAAGCCTTTGCACGCTTTCGGTATCGGGAAGTTCTTTGAATAGCCAGCGAAGCATTTAATTAAGGTATGGAATTAATGGAAATTTGTCAAGCCCGGGAAGGGATTGCAAACATAGGAGGAAAATAAAATGGGGAGGGGATAAAATCTTTGGTTAGTATCGAGAAGTCCTTGATGCTAAACCCGACCAAGGGGAGTGCTTAGATTCAAATAAAATGTAAATTACTATCTCTAAATACTTGGCATAGGTGCTGTATACCTAGAGTAGGGGCGAGGTCAATCCCATCCTGTGTGCAGTAAATCTCATAGTATGAGTGCTTAAAACAGATCATGACCTTGAATCATTCAACCTCGACCTTGAATGTTTCAACCTCGACCTTGAATGATTCACCCTCGACCTTGAATAATTCACCCTCGACCTTGAATGATTCAACCTTGACCTGTCATCTCCTAAAAAAACTTGACACATTTTGAAAACAAAAAACTCAAAATGGAGAAAGAGAAACAAGAAGAAAGACACACTATATTAGTGTCAGATTCGTTTGCAAGAACGGACGAAAAACGTCGTTAC
>CANJNG010000148.1 GCA_947475205.1 Bacteroidota bacterium | reverse complement strand
TGTTGGTTTCATGAGTTTTTGTTTCGCAACTCAATTCTACTTGAAACCCGCTTTAGCACTGCTCCTTTTTCTGAAACTTAGTAACGCTATCCCGTTTATAACAATAAATTCTTACCCTTAGCCTGACGGCTATGGGGCCAACGCCCAGCGGCACTTTTAGCTTTTTCGCACATATCAACCGCACAAACCCTAAAAGCTAAAACAGCCGCTCCGCCAACCCATGCACTTTGAACAAACACTAGTACAAAACCAAAACTGTATATCTTTGAAAACTCTGAGTAAACAATTTTACCCTCAGAAAAACACATACCCAAACAAACAAATGAATATGAAACAAACACTCACCACCCTCTTAGCCCTCATCCTAAGTATTAACCTTTATGCCCAAGTGGGCTCTTTTGCAACCAAGAAATCCTTGGGAAATGATTTGGTGTCTCGCGAAGATGCCGGAGTGGTTTACTTGAATAATAAGCTCTATATTCAAGGGGGATATTGTCCTACCAGCCCAAATGATTTTGTAGAGTATAATTTAACAACCGGGGTTACAAAAAACTTAGCACGTTTCTTAAGCCCAACTAAGAAAAACTTATTTGAAGTAAACGGTAAAATATATTCGTTTGGAAACCTCAATTACGTTTACGACACCTTAGCTAACTCTTGGACTGCACTTCCTGCTTCCCCTACAGGAATGGGAATGCCCGATGCAGGCTTTGTTTTGAATGATACAATATATTTGGTTGCGGGTAGTGGAAACCTGTTCTATTCTTACAACGTGGTTACAAATACCTATACCCAAAAAGCCAATTTGCCAGGAAATGCTCGGTGGGGAACAATAGCCTTTGATATTAATGGAAAGGGGTATTGGGGAACCGGGTATTGGTCACCAACATGGTACAACGATTTTTATGAGTATGACCCTGCACTAAATACCTGGACTGCAAAGGCAAGCCTACCGGTGGGTTTTCGGTCTGGTAGTGGAATTGGATTGAATGGAAAGGGATACGCTGGTTTAGGTAATTTGCAAAGTGGATTGGAGACCTTTTCATGGTACGAGTTTGACCCCATTGCAAATACCTGGACACAAAAACAAAATGGATTAGCAAAAGTTCGGAGTGCTTCCCCTGTTTGCATTGGAAATGAAATATTCCTATTAGGTGGCCTTAGTGATTTTGGGGGAGCTTATTTGCAATTTGATGATTTACTTAAGTATAACCCCGGCACCAATGCATGGTCATTAGCAAATGCTGAAATTGGGCAAAACAGAACACAAGCTGCCGGGTTTTATCTTAATGGAAAAATATATGTAGGAGGGGGGCATGATTGGGAACCTTTAAAAGATTTTTGGGAATATGATATTGCTAATGATCAATGGACAGAAAAAGCTCCTTTTTATTCTAATTATTTTATGAGGGCTTGTGCAGAAGTAAACGGGAAAGGTTATTTTCTTGGAGGATATAAAATTGGTGATCCTCAATCCCTGCGTTCAGATTCTTTGGTCGAGTATAACCCCGTTACAAATCAATGGACAACAAAAGCTGCAATACCGGGAGGCGGACGGCAAGCCGCGGTTGCATTATCATATAATAACCAATTGTATGCAGGAATGGGCTCAAATCAATTTGGTCATTACAAAAACGACTTCTATTCATACAATCCAAATTCAAACTCTTGGACTGCTTTAGCCAATTCTCCAATAACCACCGCCGAGGGTCCGAATCATAGCTATTTTGTATTAGGTGATACTGCCTATGTAATCACCACTTCCTACGTTCACAAGTATTCATTTTTGAATAATAGTTGGACATCAATCCTTCTAACTCCAATTAATAATATTTATGCATTATATTACACGAACCAAGCCTTTGTATTTAACGGTAAAGGTTATTTGGTTTATGCTGAATCAGGCTCCGGCGACAAATTAGCCGAGTATAATCCGGCAACAGGATTGTGGAATCAAATTCTGAACCTTCCTTTTTCTACAGAAAGCCAGTTAATTGTTCCAACTCCATCTGGTGTCTATTTTGGTTTTGGAGAAAATAACCCCAATAAACACTCTAATGAATTTCGTAAGTTAAGATTCAATGCAGAGGTATCGGACAATTCTGGTGTTTTTAGTTCACTTATTGCTTCGCAAAATGACTATTTATGCGGTTCAGGAGCTTTGGCTAACACAGCATCGCATTCCGTGTATGACACCTTGGGTAATTTGTTCTCAACAGTATATTATACCGGAAACTTAGTAAATAGCAGCGGCTGTCATGAAGTAAACTCACTGCCTACCAACCAACCCTATCGGGAACATTGCGGCAACTTTGGTCATGGCTTTAATGAAAATGGTCTTTTTCTGAACAAGAGCATTCTATTTAACAATGGTGGTTTACCCAACAATGGTAAACTTCGGTTATACTATACAACCACTGAACTGCAAAACTTTGTTCAGGACTTCAATGCCCAATACAACTCCAACAAAACTGTGGATAGTATCAAAATCCTCCAATACAATCAACCATCAATCGACAATGACCCTTTAAATAATACTGGTCCCAATAGCGGCTTTACTTTGAGAACTCCTGTTTGGGCTAGTTATGCAAATGGTCGCTATGCTGAAATTACCAGCCTAAGTGCATCACCTATTCTTGGCGAACTATATGCTGTGCTATCAGCGGGCTCCCCCTCCCGCACCCAATCCGAAAGCCAATGCGACACCTACACTTTCCAAAGCCAAACCTTTACCACAAGCGGCACATATCCCATCAATGTTCCCAACACCACAGGCTGCGATAGTATAATTACTTTGGTTTTAGATATTCGCAATTCCAGCACCAGTAGCCTTACCCAATTGGCTTGCGGTACCTACACCCTCAACGGCCAAACCTACACCGCAAGCAATACATACACCCAAACCCTGACCAACTCTGTAGGTTGCGATAGTACCTTAACGCTGAATCTTACTATTAATACAGTGGATACATCGGTAACGGTAGTGGAGCCAATCATCACAGCCAATGAGGTTGGTGCTTCTTATCAATGGTTAGATTGCAATAACGCCAATCTCCCTATTGCTAACGAAACCAATCAAAGCTATACAGTTTTAGGTTTAGGTGGCACATATTCCGTAATCGTTACCGCCAACGGCTGCACTGATACAAGTAATTGCAGACTGGTGATGATAACCGTTGTTTCAGGTTCAGTAATCGAGAAAGGATTTGAAGTGTACCCAAACCCTGCAAGCACAGTTATTACAATAGCTACAAATACTAATTTGTTGGGTTCTGATTATTCAGTTATTGACCAATTTGGTAAATTTGTCTTAGAAGGTAAACTATCTGCTGTTACTACCTCCGTTGACGTTAGCGAATTGGCCGCAGGACTTTATGCTTTCAAGGTTGGCGGACATACCCAAAAAACGTTTAATGTGATAAAAAAATAATGACCGTATTGAATTAACCCCAAGCCGCACACGGGCATATCACTTAGGCTTTTAGCATTCCATCGCACAAACCAAAAAGCCTGACAGATATGCCCGTTTTGCCATTGCAGTGCTTAACCCGACCCGACAGTGCTACGACCCGACAGAAAGGCATCCGAGAACAAAAAATATGCAAGAGCCGCCCGTGCTTCGTCCGATAGGTTGGTGCTTAATTTGGAAGTTCGGTGCTTCGTTGGAAGTTCGGTGGGAGGCGGCCCTCGCATATCTTTGAACCGTTAAAAAAATTCAGCCCTTTACCACTTTGTGGTGAAGAAAGGGAGTATAAAGGGGAATTTTAGCAACAGGTGTTTCAATCAATCAGCCCGCTGGCAAAAGTTTAGCCCCGTTCTTAGCTTATAGGCGTTAAGCATAGAGTCCCGCTATGCTTGTCTTACTCGGCAATGCAGCCCTAAAGCAACAAAACAAATAAATGCATATTTTTGGCATTCAAACCATTGCCAATGGCTTATCGAAATGCAGGCCTGAGGCCTTATATACACGACGTAGCGGCACACTACCACGAGCAAAGGAGGCGGCCCTCGCAAACCCCCAAAACGTTAAACCCCCCTTAAGTATGCCCTATCGGTAGCAACCTACCAAAACCCCGTTCCCTTAAAACCCCTCCACTTAACCGATATCAATAGATTTTTTAGTAGCTCGGGGTAATTCTTGCGTTATGGGGTCAATGGCTTTGGTGCTATGCAGCAGTAGCACAGCTATTCTTTGTTCGGCCAGGTTTTGATAAGGAGCCTTATGCAATGCCTCCCAAGTTTCATCGGGCAAATAGCTCGTTGCTTTGCAATGTTCCCATAACTGTTCGTAGCTTAACTCGGTGGCATATACCGATAACACTCCGGTGTTTTGGGTCAAATAAGCAAGTAAAGGATTAATAATTGGGCTATTAAGCAAAATATCCTGCATGGGCTTGAATAATGGAATAATTTCTTCTTGCAGCAATCGGCTATTTTCCTTGGCTGGGTTATGCCGGGTTTGTTTGCTCCATTGGCTAAGCTTGGTCCGCAATGGAGCATTAACCTGGTCTAGGGTTACGCCAAAGGTGTTTAATTCATCCGCTAAAAGAAAATTTACATTAAAAAAATCGAGCATTTTATGCTTATATGGAAGTTTATCGACAGCAAACTCCGGAAAATCATTGTCGATAAGAAGCACTAAAGGTTTTTCGTTTTGTACTAATTCGGAGTCTAGGGCTAATATCGTACTTAGTTTCTCATCCAGCTCGTGGTTGGGCTGCTCCGGCGTATCAGTATCATAATTAAGAATTTGCCACCGTTCATCATCCATCAGTTCTAGCAGTGAGTCTACTTCATATTCTTTAAGTCTTTTCAAAATATGCACTGTGTATTCCTTAGCGGTTTTAATGAGTATTTGCTTTATCTGACTCATAAAGATATTATCGTAACCCTGTGGTTTTCTTATTTTCTGTAATTTCTTGAGCATAGCCATTGATTTCGCCATAACCTCATCAAAATCTTCGCTATGTCCTCCGGTTGTTTCCTCTTTGTATATCTCATCATTCAGCATAACATTCACTTGCTCCTCTAGCGTTAATTTTGAGAAAGTTTGCTCCCAGGCCACTATATCATTGAAATTGCAGTCAATTACAATGTTGTCAGAAATCAAATAAGCGAGTTTAGAAAGTGCAGCTATAGAATTAATTTTCAAATCTTCGGTGCCGCTGTATGGAATATATAAATTCACCTATAGTAATTTTAGGCCAAAATTATATTTTTTGCTTACAATTCAATATGTTTCCATTATGTGCAAACTGCATTTTTAGAGGCAGCGACAAAATGTTGGTCTTTGCTTAAACTTTCAAGAAAGGGATAGCCGAAGCTCTCCCTCTTTTAAAGGGGGAGTTGGAGGGGGTTTCAAAACAAAACTCAATTTCATTAAATACCAACTGTTAATAGCCTTATCTATAATAGCATCAATAAAATTAGATACAGACCGAGGCAAAGCGGGCCAAATGGCATCTGCACTATCCCCAAAGCCTCTTTAGTTTTATAAACTTAGTCAATATTATTAAATCCACGTCATTTCGGCAGGTTCAACGGCATCTTCTTTTCAATCCGGCGAAAACATCAATTCAAACTCCTTAAATAGTTAAGGAGTTAAAAATTCCATATACCTTTGCAAAGGTCGTAATTCTGCTCGCTGAAACTACCTTCTACTTTTTACTGACTACGCTCTACCCCTTATGAATCTCCTTTCCGTTGAACTCATCTCCAAATCGTTTGGAGAAAAAAATCTATTTTCCAAACTCAGCTTCGGCGTAAACGAAGGCCAGAAAGTGGCCTTGATAGCCCGCAACGGCTCGGGGAAAACATCGCTGCTGAATATTTTGGCTGGAAAAGATGTTCCTGATGAAGGCCGGGTGGTATTTAGAAACGAATTAACGGTGGGATACTTAGACCAAGACCCACAATTCCCCGCCGGAAAAACTGTGGAAGAAGCCGTTTTTCATTCCGATGCGGCTATTATTCAAGCGGTTCGGAAATATGAACACGCCATGCTAACCAACGAAGGTTTAGATGAAGCAATGGCCGAAGTGGATAGACTTGGAGCTTGGGAAATTGAATATACGGTAAAGCAAATTCTGTCGCAATTAGGCATTAGCCGCCTCGACCAAAAGGTGGAAACCCTGAGCGGCGGACAGCGGAAACGTTTGGCCTTGGCTCAGGTGCTTATTGACCAGCCCGACTTTTTGATTTTAGATGAGCCTACCAACCACCTCGATATTTTGATGATTGAATGGTTGGAAGGTTATGTAAAAGGGCGGAATCTTACGCTGCTTGTTGTTTCCCACGACAGGTATTTCTTAGATGCTGTTTGCACCGAAATTATTGAGTTGGAAGACCAAACGCTTTATCGCCACAAGGGAAATTATGCTTATTTCTTACAGAAAAAGCAGGAACGCGAAACGGCTAATTCCAGCGAATTAGAAAAAGCCAAAAACCTCTACACCCGCGAGCTGGAATGGATGCGGAAACAGCCCCGAGCCCGTGGAACTAAGGCCAAATCGAGGGTTGATGCCTTTGATGTGGTGAAAGAAAAAGCCACCGTTCGCCGCAGCGAGCAAAGTTTCCAGTTGAATGTAAAGATGAATCGAATGGGGGGCAGCATTCTGGAAATAAAGAAGTTATACAAGAGTTTTGGTGATTTACATATCAGTAAAGGCTTTTCCTACACCTTTAAACGAGGCGATAGAATTGGAATTGTGGGCAAAAACGGAACAGGTAAAACCACTTTCCTGAACATTATTGCCGGATTAGAAGAGCAAGATTCGGGCAAGGTGCACTTGGGCGAAACAATGGTGCTGGGCTATTACTCCCAGTCTGGAATGGTGATGAAGGAAGACAAGCGGATGATTGAGGTGGTGAAAGATGTGGCCGATGTGCTTGAATTGGCCGACGGCACTAAACTAAACCCTACAGCCTTCTTGAAGCACTTTGGGTTTAAACCCGAAACGCACTACACGTTTGTTTCTAAACTGAGCGGAGGCGAAAAACGAAGACTGTATCTACTAACCGTGCTTATAAAGAATCCCAATTTCTTGATTCTGGATGAGCCTACCAACGACTTGGATATTCTAACGCTGAATATTTTAGAAGAGTTTTTGGAGAATTTCCAGGGCGTGGTGCTAATGGTGAGCCACGACCGTTATTTTATGGATAAACTGGTAGATCACCTCTTCGTTTTTGATGGAACGGGAGAAATAACCGACTTTAACGGTAACTACACCGACTACCGCTTGATGCTCGAAGATGCCGAAAAAGCCAACCGCCAACAATCGCAATCGGCAAAGGCTGTGGCGATTCAAACCACTATTACTGCTCCCACCAAAAAGAAAATCAGTTTTAAGGAGAAGCACGAATTTGATACCTTGGAAAAAGAAATTCCTATGCTGGAAAGCCGCATTTTTACGCTCGAAACCGAACTCAATTCCGGCTTAACCGATTACGAACGCATCAATGAGCTAAGTACCAAAATAGGAAAGCTAAGCGAAGAGCTAAATGCTAAATCGGAACGGTGGCTTATGCTGAGTGAGTTAGAGGTTTAACACTTAGAATGACAAATTACGATTTTATCTGCTGCCGGACGGAAAGCTAAAGTTTAAAGTTGCAAATTTAAAGTTCAAAGTTAGCTACCGCTGGATGGGACTTTAAACTTTAAACTAATAACTCATCACTTATAACTCTATTCCACCACCACTTTCCCCGTTCCCTTCCACTCCCCTACTCCAACGCTTACAAAGAATTTACCGCTTTTGCCTTAGTACATAAAAGAGCCAAACCCTTTCAGATTCGGCTCTTTTACCCAAGCAACAAACGACTTAATTACAAATACACACCGATATACTGCTCCAAGGACTCTTTACTCCATTTGCTCCCACCGCCCTTGCTCTCGAAGAATATTTCAACATCGATTTCAAATTTGGGATAATGAAATTTTGAGTGGCAGAGCTCACTACAGTTTTATCAGTATGTTCCACGGCCTCAGTGGCATGACTTTCCGTAGGCCAGCATTCCACCTCAAAAAACTTAGCTCCCACAGGACGGTTTACTTTCCCTTTCAATGCTTCCTGAATATTTACATTCGATGTAGTGTAAACCGGAGCTTCAATCTCGGTGGGCGAACTGCCTCTGTCTTTCGAGCAATGAAAATTTGTGCTTTCGATTTTTGCCTTGTCGCCCTTGCATTCGCTTGTAATGTTTATGGCCGACAGTTCAAAAATCTTAATCCACTCCTTTTCTGCATCGTTTCGCTCCGTGATAGCCACACTGCTTTTCGACAGAGCCAGCTCATACTTACCTTTTAGCAAGCTATTTGCAGCACCAAGGTCTATAATAGGTGGATCCGGTGTAGGAACGTTTGCATTGCCTGTTAAGCCTGTAATAACTCCACCGCCAAAGGCAATCTTTTTCGACACGGTGAATAATTTGAAATCTAACAATACCTTTTTCATAATGATGTTTTTTTTAAGGTAACCGGAAATCTCTCCGGACGATTCGCCTCAGTTTGAGGGTAAGTAAGGTTTGACCATAGTTTGCGTTTTTATATAGACAGATACGTTTCAACTCAATAATTATTGTGTGAAATTGAAAATAATTCTCAATAATATATTTAATGTTCTGGAAATCAATAAGCAAAAGTTTAGCATCTATTTATTTAATTTTATACTCCCATGCTAAATAGTGCGAAAAACGAATATTTTTCTAGGGGAAACGAAACTCTTTTCCTCGAAAACGAAACTCTTTTTCGTGAAAACTAAACTCTTTTCCACGAAAAAGAAACTATTTTCCTCGAAAACGAAACTATTTTTCGGGAAAATGAAAAATGTTTTTGGGGAAAGAAAAATGTTTTGGGGGGAAGAAGAATTCAGGCCACACATCCTAAATATAGGTCATACAGTCAAAATTAGTTATCCAAAATCGTAAATGAGTTTTATCGCCTCACCCCATCTCCCTCTCTCAAGGGAGAGGGAGATGGTACGGAGGAAGTAGAGGCCGGGGGGATGCTTAGGGTGGGGCATAAAAAAAACTGCGAAGCATAAGCCTCGCCGTTTTCATTTTCAATATGTTTAAAGGTGTTCTACTTCAAAATCTCCAATTTCCCGTTCCAGAAATTCTTTTCATTCTTTACTTCGTAGAGATACATACCATCGGACAAGCCGCTTAAATCAAAGCGGTCATACGAAAATATACCTGTAAAGGCTGGTACTTTGGTTTTTGACCAAACCACACTACCGTCGGATTTGCGAATGGTATAGGTCGTTAGTTTATTTGTGCCTATGGGAACTTAAACGTAAC
>CANJNG010000147.1 GCA_947475205.1 Bacteroidota bacterium | reverse complement strand
GGGCCCTGACTCTAGTACGAGAGGACCGAGTCGGACAAACCGCTAGTGTACCTGTTGTTCCGCCAGGAGCACCGCAGGGTAGCTATGTGTGGTTGAGATAAACGCTGAAAGCATCTAAGCGTGAAACTCATCTCAAGATAAGATTTCTTTTAAGGGTCGTGGAAGACTACCACGTTGATAGGCTACAGATGTAAAGGCAGTAATGTCAAAGTCGAGTAGTACTAATTGCCCGTTCGCTTTCTTATTATGTGCTTGTACCTATATATAAGTGTTTTCAAACTTTATGTCAATCATTATTTATGATTTTAGGTGACTATAGAGACGAGGCCCACCTCTTCCCATTCCGAACAGAGAAGTTAAGCTCGTCATCGCAGATGGTACTTGGTTTTTACCCGGGAGAGTATGTCGTCGCCACCTTTTACTAAACCCCTTTCGCTTTGCGATTGGGGTTTTTTTATGTTTAGACTTGAAATATAGTTGAATAACCCCGCTTCACTAATAAAATTTACGCTCCACTTATTATTGAGTTTGTAGCTTCGCACTCCAACAACAAATTGTAAGCTATGCTTAAAGATATTCCTCAATTAATAGTGGAAGATGTGGCTGTGGCCATAGTGAAAGAGAAAAACAAAGAGGGCGAAGAAATTTGGAATGCATACTTGCTAAACCTCAAAGACAGTGAAATAACCGCCGTGTTGGTAACCTCAAACGGCTATGGAACCCTAAAAGGCGAAGAAGTAAAGACCTCAGTTTTGCGGCACTTCTTAGATACCGTTCCGCCCCATAGTGCCTTGAAAATAGAACCCATTATGGAGAATTTATTTGGGGTAACCAATCAGTTTTGGGTGAGTTTTGTGTTCGATAAACAGATGTATGACAAGAAATACATATTCCTGCCCGAAACCATATGCCCCGAGAACTTCATTCATATTCCATTGCTGAATTCAGATGGGGTGCTGATTCTATAGTCAAACAATTAAATAAAAATATGGCCTCCTTAAATCAAAACACGGCTGTTCTCGGACAAACTCATGCCAAGCATTTGCTTAGACGAGCATCCTTTGCTTATACAAAAACGCTTATTGACCAATTTGCTGCACTCACTCCGCAGCAGGCGTTGGATGCTTTACTGGCCGACAATCCCCTTACACTTGCTTTACCCTTCGACCCCGGCGGTGATGGCTTTTGGACAGAATCAACGGCTTTGCCCAACAGCTTTAATGGTCAGGATAAAAAGGCCACTTTCGTGTCCGCTTGGTGGTGGTATAATGCCATAAACAGTCCAACGCTGAAATATAAACTCAGTCATTTTCTTTCCACTCGTTTCACAGCAAGCAAACAAACTGCGACCGCTACCGAGTTTTACGACCATGTTCGTTTGCTGCTATTTTCGGCTTACGGCAATTACAAAACTCTGGCCCATAAAATAACGGTGGACAATTTGATGCTAGTGTATCTGGACAATACCACCAACGATAAAAATTCGCCCAACGAAAACTATGCACGCGAATTTTTAGAACTCTTTACCATTGGAAAGGGAATAGAAATAACTCAGGGCGACTATACCAACTATACCGAAACCGATATTGTGCAAGCAGCACGGGTGCTTACAGGCTTTAGAAGGCAGGCCGACCGGTCGGTTATCGATGCTGAAACCGGGATTCCGAAAGGTGTAAATCTGTTTATCCGCCATCACACAAGTCCTAAGGTTTTCAGTAGCGACTTTAATAATACTACCATTAATTCAGCCACCGATGATGTTTCGATGGATGCCGAATTGGACGCATTTATTGATATGGTTTTTAATAAAATGGCTACTGCACAGCATGTTTGCCGAAAACTGTATGGCTATTTTGTAAAAAGTACCATCACCGCCGAAGTAGAAACCGATATAATCACCCCCTTAGCTCAGCAGTTTTACAATACTGGTTATGAAATTGCTCCTGTTATTAGAACTTTGCTAGAGAGTCAACATTTTTATGATTTAGATGATGCCGATGCCAGCGATGAAACAATCGGGGGCATTATTAAATCGCCCTTACAGGAAGCTTCTGAAATCTGCACCTTTTTTCAAGCTACGATACCCGACCCAACTATTGATCCAGCTACTTTCTATGTCAATTTTTACAGGCGGTTTCTTCACGATACCTTTTTTGGAGGAGCCAATATGTTGATTTTTCAACCCGAGAACGTTGCCGGTCATTCGGCCTATTACCAAGCTCCCGATTTCGATAAAACCTGGATATCGTCATCCACGCTCATAGCTCGATATAGACTTGGCGAATCCCTTTTAGATGGTGTGGATAGAATTGCCTCTACCGGAAATATTGGGGTCAATATTGATATAGTGAACACCATTCGTAATGGCGGAATAGTATCCGATGCTTCAGATGCTTATGTGCTAACCGCCGATATCTGCAATTACTTTTTCCCGCAAAACCCCGATTCCGACAGGATAAATTATTTTATGAATTCCTTTTTATTGGCAGGGTTCGTTCCCGGTTATTGGACTGATGCCTGGAATACATATGTTAACTCGAACGATAGTTCGGTGGTAGAACCCAGGCTTAGGCTTTTACTCACCAAAATATTAAGTGCACCCGAATCGCAACTATTTTAAGGGAATATGGGAACGCTAATGACGCTAATGGAACAAATAATCACAAATATTTGAATACAATTAAACTTTTGCATAGTTAACCAATTTGAGACAATTCGCTTAATTTGTGTCATTTGCGTTCCAATTTAATTTTATAGCCATGAAAAGAAGAAACTTCATAAAAATAGGTTCGGCAGCAGGGGCAATTTCTTTGCTACCCTCCGAAGTGTTTGCTTTGTTTAATTCAATGGGAGTAACATCATGCCCCAATTTGAATGGAAAGAAACTGGTACTTATTCAGCTATCGGGAGCAAATGACGGTATCAATACCATTGTTCCCATAAATCAATACGATGTTTACGCCAACTTGAGGCCAAACATTAGGCTGAGCAATAGTGGAGCCAATGGAATAATAAACTTAGACACCACCTTGCCCCTTGCCAATCAGGTGGGGCTGCATCCGGTTTTAACAGGCTTTAAAAGCCTATATGATAGTGGCCTGATGCGGATTATCCAAGGCGTTGGCTATCCGGCCCAGGATAAATCGCATTTCAAATCCACCGATTTATGGTTTACAGCGGGCGATGGCACAACGGCAAACAACAATTTGCAAAGCGGGTGGGTAGGCCGATTTTTAGAAAACTATTACGCTAACTATTTATCTGCAAATTTCCCTTTAGGCATACAATTAGGAAGCAGCGAAAACTCTTTAGGTTTTCACGGGGCAGTGGAACACGGAATGTCGGTAAACATCAACGGCCAAGACCCATCGGGCTTTTATTCAGTAGTGAATGGCCTTGGTGGTGTTGCCCCAACCAATATTCCTAATTCGGAATATGGCGATTTAATTCAGTTTATATTAAACAACGATTCCTCTACCTATAACTATTCACAAGCCATATCTGCGGCATTTAATGCCGGAACCAATTCGATCACTTATCCCGACACTCCACTTGCCAGCCAGTTAAAATCAGTGGCAAGGTTCATTTCGGGTGGACTAGAAACCAAAGTTTATTTGGTGAAGTTGGGAGGATTTGATACCCATAATGTTCAGGTGGAATCCTCCACTACGTCACATATAGGACAACATGCCGATTTGCTAATTCAGGTGTCTGAGGCAGTGAATAATTTTATTACTGATCTCAATAATCAAACTATTGGGGACGATGTGTTGGCCATTACTTTTTCAGAGTTTGGAAGAAAAGCCGGAGAAAACGGCAATCTTGGTACAGACCACGGCCAGATTGCCCCCATGTTTGTTTTTGGCAATTCAGTTAGCCCCGGAGTTTCGGGTACGAATATAAATTTAAGTGAAGCCACATCGAGCAATAACTATCAAGTAGAAACTGTTCAGCATGATTTCCGAAGCGTTTTTGGAACTATTTTGCAAGATTGGTTTGGGGTGGGAACGCCTACTTTAGATGCAACCCTTTACGACCATACCAATTCCGTTGGGTTTGCAGGTAATAAAGTTCCAAATCTGATAAATGCCCAACATCTTGTTGCTCCCGAATGTTATTCGGATACCTTAGTTTCGGTTAAGGATACGAAAACAGAAAGCATCACTATATACCCAAACCCCTGCACAGAAAAGTTATTAATTACTAGTACTGCAAATCAGATAGTATCGTTTGAAATCCTGACTTTATTTGGGCAACGCATAGTTCGTGGTAAATTGAATAATGAACCCATTGATGTTTCTGAACTTCAAACCGGAAGCTATTTCATTCGCTTAAGCGATTCAAAAGGCAAACTGGTTACCCGGAAATTCACCAAAATATAGTCTTTTATCATGACCACCTTTCATAGCCACACCCATTACTGCGACGGCACCCATCCCCCCGAAGTTTATGTGCAAAAGGCCATTGAATTAGGCTTGAAGCAGTATGGGTTTTCGAGCCACGCACCACTTAATTATGACATAAAATGGTGTATGCCCATGAGTCGTCGCTTTGAATATGTGAATGAAATTCGGGCATTGAAAGAGAAATATGCCGCACAAATCGATATTTATTGCGGAATGGAAGTGGACTTTATTCCAAACGAAGCCGGTACCCAAGCACCTTGGATTAAAGAGCTAGGTTTGGATTATTCTGTTGGTTCTGTTCATTTAGTGGGTTTCGAAAATGCTGAGACACCTTGGGAGATAGATGGTCCGCACGAAGTTTTCAAACGCGGTCTAAAAACCGTTTTCGACAATGATATTCAAGCAGCTGTAATTCGGTACTTTCAACTTACCCGACAAATGTTGGTAGAGGATAAACCAACCATACTGGGACATCTCGATAAAATAAAAATGCATAACACCACGTTGGAGTATTTCAAAGAAGATGAAAAATGGTATAAGGATGCGATGATGGAAACTCTCGAAGTGGCATCCAAAACCGGGATAATCATTGAGTTAAACACCCGCGGGATTTATAAAAAGAAAACCCACGACACCTATCCGTCCAATTGGGTGGTGAAAGAAATGGCTTCGCTAAAGATTCCTGTAATCGTAAATTCCGATTGTCATCATCCATCCGAAATGATTTTAGGCTACGATGTTGCTTTTGAGAATTTGAAAAGTGCGGGGATTACTGAAACTGTACTTTATGGTTAGTTAGTTCATAGATTTGACTAATTTAAAGAAGCATGGAAAGCTTCGCAGTTGTGTGCTATGAATTTTCCGCTTCGCTCAGTAGCTTCTGATACAAATTATCCATATCTTTAACTAAGCGTGTGTAATGATAGTTTTCTTTAACGTGTTCCCAGCCTGATTCCGACATAGTTTGGCATAAGGTTTTATCTTCAACTAATGTTTTAAGATGCTTAGCAAATAAATCAATATCGGTGGTTGAGGTAAGGAGAGCTGTTTTATTCTCAAGAACAATATTTTTAATGCCACCCACATTGGTGCTAACAATGGGTTTTCCTGCGGCCTGAGCTTCGATGAGGCTAACGGGTGTGCCTTCGTTTAGCGAGGTAAGTACCACTACATCGCCCCCGGCATAAACCCTGTCCACATCTTTTATCCAAGAAGTAAACACTACATCACTTTCTGGGTTTGGGGTAGCTGAAAATCTTAATTGGGCTTCTGTGCAGAAGTTTTCAATGTTGGTTCGTTCCTCACCATCACCCACAATAAAGAGTTGGAATTTAGCCGATGAAAGCTCTTTTAGTTTTCGGATGGCCTGAATAAGGAAGTTGTGGTTCTTAACGGGAACTAATCTTCCCACAATAACTATAGCCACCGTTTCTTCAGCTAATTGCCATTCGGTGCGGAAAGCCAAACGTTTTGCTTCTTTATCGGTATTGAACTTTCCTAAATCAAATCCTAAACGAACCACTTGAATTTTCTCGGGTTTGCATATAGTGTGAATCTTACTAAGTTCATGGGCCTGTCCATCGCTGATGGCAATTATGCGACTGCTGCGGGCTGCTAAATAGCGTTCGATAACTTTATAAAATGTGGTTTTTAGTTTGCCGAAATAGGAATGAAACACATGGCCATGGAAGGTGTGAACTATCACCGGAACATTTTCGTGTATGGCGGCCAACCTACCAATAGCTCCCGGTTTGCTGGCATGGGTATGCACTATGTCGGGTTTAAACTCTCGGATAATTTCCCGAAGTTTTAGGTAAGCTTCGTAGTCTTCCCGTGGGTTTATTTCCCGCTTCATTTCAGGAATTATGCGTGGTGTGATACCTAAGTCTTCGAGGATGTAGTTCGAACTATCCTCGCCATCATCTAATGCACCACCAACGAGTAAGGTTTCGTAATTGTCGAGGTAACGGGTAAGGTATGCTACATTAAAGGTAGGCCCTCCGATATTGAAGCGATTTGCAATACGAAGGATTTTCTTTTTGTTTTGCATATTCTAAATTCGATTTGCTTTTAAAACCCCCTCCAACTCCCCCTTTAAAAGGGGGAGAGCTACGGCTATCTATTCCTTAAAAGCCTAGCAAAGTCGACAGGGCATCTAACTAACTTCTATATTTGAGCTCCAATCTTACCGCTATATTTAAAACCCAAACGTGATACCCAAAGTAGGCAGAATCGGCAACTGGTTAACCCGACGATAACGAACCCGGTCGAAATAGAAAATATTTTCACGGTTATACACGTTTGTGCAGCCAATGGTGATAGCCATATTCACGTTATTGTTGAATTCAAATTTACGTTTAATGGATACATCCAAACGGTGATACCAAGGTAAACGCTTTGTATTTAAATCGCCATAAATGATTCCAACTGCTCCGTTTGACGTGGTGTAGTTGCTGTTGATTCCATTGGAAAGATTTAGGTTTTCAAAATAGCCTTGGGTTGGTGTGGTTGGGAATCCGGAGCCCAGGTTCCAACGGAAATCTACTTCCCAGTCTAGGGTTTTGCCGAAGGTGTATGAAGTAACGACATTAATGTTGTGGCGGCGATCGAAGAAGGGGCTGTAATTAGTGCGTACTTCGTCGCTACGGGTAACACGGCTAAGGCTGTAGGCCACCCAAACGTAGAGACGTTTGTAATCATATTTCAGCAACACATCTACCCCGTAAGCCTTTCCGGTTTCGATAATAAAGTCTTTCTTTTGATAATCGGGTTTATCTTCAAATGCGGGGTCGGTGTCGTCGTAAAGTTTATCCCTGTTGAGGTTCGAAAGCTGGGTGAAGTTCTTTAAATAGCCTTCGATATTTAAGGATAAGCGTTTGCCCAAATCTACTTCAAATCCAAAAATATTGTGGATGGCCTTTTGCAGTTTTCCTTTCACTTCGGCCCCACGGAAAGTGGATGGAAGGTTGTCGCTACCGCTTAAAAATCCGTAAAATAAATTCACTACATCACGGTCGCTGTTGGCACTAATGAGGTTTTGAGAGTAAAGTCCACCTGCATATTTCACCCTAAGCCAGTCGGTAATGTTGTACTTTGCACTTAGGCGGGGTTCGGGCGAAGCATTTCCGAGCGAAGCATAATAGTGGAATCGGAAACTGGGGTCGAGCACTAAGCGGCCAATATTTATGCGGTATTTTAAATAAGCGGCAATTTCGGTGGTGTTTTCTTTTTGTTGAATAAGACGGTTGATTGAGTTGTAATAGTTAAAGTCGGTGCCGAAGCCAAGCACTTCCAAGCCATATTTCAACTCGCTTTTTCGTTTGATTTGGGTAAAATTCAAAGCCATATTAAAACCACTGATTCGGCTGCTGCGGTTTTGTAGGTTCGATTCGGTTAGGTTTATGCGGTAATCAGAAAACGAAACATTACCGCCAATCAGCACCGATGATCCGCCGGGGATTACTAAGAAATCGGTTCCGGCACCGTAAGATTTCCAGTTGAAATTGGTAACAGCACTGTAGTTTACCTTGTCGTTGAAACTAAACCCAAATAAATTGAATTTAGAACCATTGCCGCTTTGGGTCGAAAACTTAGCATATAAGTCTGTGAAGCTATAAGGAATACCGCGTTTGGTAGTGTCGGGGCCGAGATTGAAGGGTTTAGCCTTTGTGTCGTCGAAGTTATAGGTGTAAAGAAATTTGGAAGATTGGTCCAGATAGGAAGTTTTGGCCGACACTAAAATGGAAGCAAAACCGCTACCGTCTTTTTGGCGTTTTAGGGGGGCTTCAAACAAAAGTTTGGAGCCGAAAGTGTTGACAGATATCTTTCCACTTACCCGTTTGTTGTTTCCATTTCTGGAAGTAATATCCATTATGCTGGATATACGTCCACCGTAGTTAGCCGAAAAGCCTCCGGTGTAAACATCGGCATTACGGATAATATCGGCATCGAACACCGAAAAAAGCCCAATACTGTGGAAGGGATTGTAGATAATCATACCATCGAGCAACACCTTGTTCTGCACCGGACTTCCGCCTCGGATATACAATTGTCCGCCTTGGTCACCCGTAAATACTACACCCGGTAGCACTTGCAGATACTGGGCAATATCAGGGTCGCCACCCACAGCTGGCACTTTTTTGATGTCTTTCAAGGTGATGCGTTGCACCGAAACCTGAGTTTGTGTTTTTTGGTCTTCTTTGGCAGCACTCACTTCAATGCCTTGCAGTTCTTTCGATTTTTTGGATAAATTTAATTTCAAAGTACCCAGTTCACCGGCTTTCAGCACTTGTTCCTGCTCTAAATCTTCGTACCCTAAAGCTTTCACAATCACAACATAATTTCCGGCGGCAAGGCGGTTAATCGTGAAATAACCGTTAATGTCGGTGATGGAACTAATGTTTGTTCCCTTAATCAAAACGGGAACGCCTATGGAGGGTTCGCCGCTTACTTTGTCATATACAAAACCTCTGATTGAGGATGTTCCTGTGGTTTGGGCAATTATTTGGAGGCTGATGAAAAGGCTTGTAACAAGCAGAAAGAGCAGTTTTTTGTGCATAATAATAAGGTGGCAAAGATAATTTTAAACGGGTGCGAAAAACGGCTTTTACTAAATGAAGAATTGGGGTGGGGTTTTTCTCATTTTCTAATGCAAACTATTGTGGAATAGTTATAGAGGTGCTTGATGTTATAAACAAACTGCATTTATCCGATTTGCCATAATGTGCATAAGGTTAAATTCAATTTTTAATGATTAATACTGATGCCTACAAGCTTTGGAGAGCAATCCAAACACTTAGAATCCATAAATTTATATGAATATATAATTAAATAAAAATATGCCATAAATACTTGTATTAATATAGTAATTAACTATTACAATATTAATATAAAATAGTGTAGTTATGTTTTTATGTT
>CANJNG010000146.1 GCA_947475205.1 Bacteroidota bacterium | reverse complement strand
TATACAGCAGTGCCCAATGCTGAGGTTTTTAAAAGCGTTATCTGAATACCAATGGTGGTGTTGGCAATAGGGTTGTTTTGGGCATTTCGGGCTACGGCACTGTAATTAAATGCCGCAGGCGGTATTTGTGCGTTTACTACTACAGTGAAAAGTAGAAAGCATAAAGTTGAAAGTAATGTTAGCTTTTTACTCATTAGGTTTAAATTTATTTTTGAATTCGTGAATACGTTGTATTTCATATTGTTTAATTTTAGTTAGTGTTTAATGATTTTGTAAGTGCCAAGCACTTGGTTATTTAGATTTTTTAAAGACAGGACGTAAGTTCCTGTTGTATACGAAGCGGTGTTAATTCCAATTACGTTGGAGATTCCTGCGTATTTTCCACTGTAAACCTCTTTACCTTGCAAATCGGTAATCGTTACCACAACTTGGTCAATAGTGGAATGATTGATTTGAATGTTTACTAACTCCGTGGTTGGGTTAGGATACACCTTAACATCCAACACAGCAGCATCGGTTTCTTGAATGCTCACAGTTGTCAAAGTAGCACCCGCAGAAAATCCACCACCAAGAGTATTTCCTTGGCTATCAGTTTGTGATTGCACCACTAATTCACCTACCGTGAAACTTAGAGAACCATTGGCTTGGCTCATTTTGGTGCCACTACTATTGACTGATTGTGGAGCGATACTCTGAGCGTAGCTCATTGTTCCCATAAGCATAGCCGCTCCGAGCAGTGCAATGGGTTTTGATTTGTTTTTTGTCATATTGTTATTGTTTTTATTTTTCCTACTCTGTTTAAAAGGCTTTTCGGGTTTCGCCTGCAAATTTATTGTTTTTTTGTTTCTGTTGTGTTTTTTAACAATGAACGCTAACGTTTGAAGGATTTATGAAGTAAAAAAAAGGGGGGATTAAAAGCTCGTCTCTTTCGCCCCGCGAAAAACGTAATTAAATGCTTGAAACTTCATACTGGCAGGTCGCACCCCTTTTTTTTATTTCATAAATCTTATGTTATCGGATGTTTTTCTTTCGTGTCGCGTGTTTCGTTTCATTCTTTAATTACTTTTCCGTTCTTAATAATTCCTTTTCTGTTTCGCACTGTGTAAAGATACATTCCTTTTGCAAATTGTTCTGTGTTTATGGTTGTTGTGTTTGTAAATGTTTGTTGTAATAGTTTTCGTGATGAAAGGTCGTAAAGAATAATTTCATTCAGTTCTTTACTTGAAAGTTGGAATGTAAGTTGATTCGTAAATGGATTTGGAAATAAACTTATATCATTGTTTTGTTTTGGTTCTTGAATTCCTACTGGAGTATAACAAGTCAATGAATCGGTTGAAACACAAATGTCATCAATGTAGTAATATGCGAAATTAAATGTAGTGTCTTTAAAAACAATAGTGTCGGTATTAATATCATCAAAAAAGTTTCCTAACATTAAATATTGATATGCGGAGTCTGCAATAAAAGAACCACTAATTGATGTCCAATTTGCAGTATCGGTAACTATCAAATTAGAGTAAACGTGAGCAAAGTTGTCAGTTAATGGAGGTGCAGAAAATGTATAACTTGACATTGAAAATTTTGCTCCCATTTTATTTGTTGCTATATAAGCAACAATTGCTGGTGCGATACTTAAACAAATTTTAAATGAAACATAGTATTTTGTTCCAACTGTTAACGGAGATATTAATTGAGTTCCGATAAATTCTCTTATGTCGGGAACGGGAAAACCTGGTGCATATGTTCCAATTGCACAATAGGCATTACCTGTTGCAGGAACCTGATAACCTCCCCAGTTGTTTGGAACAGTAAACTGTGTCCAATTCGGAGAGCAGGAATTAAAATAGTCAGGAGAACCACCGAAGTTTTCCCAACCTGTTGCGAAGTTAATTTCATTTTGCAACTCTGGGCAATGAACTGTGTCTTCAAAACTTGGATTATTTACAAAGTTCTGACCACTAGAAATACAGTAGGTCAGTAAAAGTAATATTGTCAAAAGTTTCTTCAAAGTATTTCTGTTTTCTACTGTTGCGTAACAACTATTTTCTAATTATATGCCCCGACATTCCAAATTATTTATTCCGAACTTCACACCATTTATTGCGAGGCGTGTCGTGCTACGTATGTTCGTTCGGAGCGTTCTCAAAATATCCGATAACATTCCGGTTAGCGAAACCAGTTTCGTTAATATCTGCCTTGCCTATACCCCATATTTCATTCAAAACCTCTGTTAAATAAGGGTTTGTAGAAATGTGGTTAATTTCTGGCAGTTTCGCTAACCGATTTTTCACATACTGTGGTTTTAAGTGTTATTGGTACTAATTGAAGGCAAATCTACACTATAACTTATTTGTTCAATATTATTTTTCTAAATGTCCAACTAGTCCAAAGGATTCACTATTTGATCGCAGCCCTTGGAGGTGATGTGGTAATTCTTATTGCAAATTATTAAAAAATGAAACAAAACCCAATGCTATTACGATAAAAATCCTCATAAACTAACAAGGACATATTTGGTTTCTGCTTTGTAGGTTAGCAATTCGGGTATCTATTACAGAGAGGTACTCGATGATGGAGGGGGGAGCTTTTATTTTACTTGTTAAAATTTTAATGCTCATGCCTTTAAACTCCAACATTAAATTGGATCAAATGCAATATGACATTTTGCTTTATTCCAAAAAGGGTCTTAGCCGGAAAGAACTTTGTGTAGTTCTTAAAAAAAATTTAAGTTTTATAAAACGGCAAATTACCATCATTATCGAAGTTTTCGGTACCACAAATATGAAAGAAGCAGTGGCTGCTGCCGATGAAGAGGACTATTTTCTGACGGCGGACAAAATCATAGCTATGTGCCAAAGCAAAATACTGTGTAGCGGCTGCTTTATACACGAAATTTTGAAACTTGGTGAGCCACATGGCTCATTTCCTTAAATTTCTTTTTTGGAACATTTGCCTAGTTCTTTTACACATCGGTGCAGAAGCTCAACAAATCCTGTTTCGATAAAATTTACCCCAATCTAAATCAGATTAGCAATTTTCGGAAGCTACAAAACGTTTTGCAAGGGCTACAAAACAATTTGCAAAGGCTACAAAACGTTTTTCAGAAGCTAGAAAACGTTTTTCAAAGCCTAGAAAATGTTTTTCAGTAGCTAGAAAACGTTTTTCAAAGGCCGGAAAACGTTTGTTAGAAGCTAGAAGACGTTTTTCAGTGACTAATTATCGTTAATCGGAAGGTAGATACGGGGCTTAAATCAATCGATAATGGGGGGTGTAAGGTTTTTGAAACGAAGTGTAAAAGGCTAAAAATTAATTATTAACAATTTAAAAATTTAAAAAAAATGGACTACATTCCACAAACAAACGAATTATTTGACGATTGGCAAGGCATCCTCATGGATGAGGTTACCGCAAATGCATTGGCTTGGAACATCGACTCGGGGCTCCTCTCTATTATTGGCCCGCTGCGTACCAACTGGGAAAGTGCTTGGCTGCAGGCCAAACCGCCCGGCACCCGCAGCAAAGCCATCACCCAGCTAAAGGACGATGCTTACAATGCTTATGTGCCCCAACTTCGCAAACTGGTGCAGCAGCAGTTGAAAAACAATGCCAACATCACCAACGAGCAGCGGGTGGAGTTTGGTATTCCGGTTCCGGGTACGCAACGGTCGCCGATTCCGCCTCCGAACACAACACCGGTAATTGAATTGCAAAGCCTCACCGGAGCCCGCATTAAAATCGTTGCCCGCCAAATGAATTCCACCAAACGCGGCAAACCCAAAGGGGTAACAAACGTGGTGTTTCGGTTTGCTGTGGGTAATGAAAACCCAACAGAATCGCAATGCAACGAAGTTTTCCTCTTTAGCCGCAATCCCGGCATTTTGCAATTCGAAATACCCGATGTGGGGAAAGTGATAGGCGGATATTGCTATTGGCTAACCAGCAAAAACCAACGAGGACCAAAATCGAATTTGGCCACCGGGTTGATATTGCCTTAGAGGAGATTACCGATTTAAGAAAAGGCCGGAGAAATTGGTTTCCGGTCTTTTTTGTTTTTTGGAATGCGGCGTAGAAAAGAGCAGCCACAGATTTAGGGCTTTAGCCCCACAATATACTCAGATGCCTTAGGTAAAAATAAGGATACATGCTGCTTTGGGAACCAAAAATAGATACCCATTTCTGTAAAAAGAGATTCGGGCAACATTAATGGAACATGGTAGGGAAAATGCCAAAAAAAAGAATATATGCCTTGATAGATTAAATGGCCACACTGAACATCTTCATTGCTTTTTTGCCTTGAATGCCGATATGAGTTATTATCCCTTTCAGGGAAAACAATATGTAATGACGTTAAATCCTACGAGAGATTTTGGAAAAGTGTTTGTAAGTTATTTGTATCCAAGAGGCGAGGTTCCTCAATCATTCGGAAGGGCGGTTTTCTTTACTTCTTTATATTGAGTCCCCTCACTCCGTTCGGGGTGACAGCATTTGGGGCGTGTATAAGGAGGAACGGGGAAAGAGAGTGGGCGGCAGAGCCGCCCACTCTCTTTCCCCGTTCCTCCTCTCTGAAACATACTACGATTGTCTTTCCGAACGGAGTGAGGAATCTCGTCCCCGCTCTCACACCAACGCTCAAACTACTTCTCAAAAAACTTCAAATCGTTTTCGCTTATCTTTACTTCCCACACCAGTTTGCCCCAGCAGTTGTAGCTATAGAATGTGCAATCCCGCTTTCCTTCGGGACCCGACAAACCAATACGGCCATAATTTTGATGTTCGATTAAGGTGTTAGGCACCCGGTCGGGGTTATTTTCTTCGGGGGTACGTTTTACTTTATGCCTGAAACTGGTAATGGCCGAGCTGGTGAAATCGTAGAGCGGATACGCATTTTCGCGTACTTTCTTTATTAATTCGCCGTGGTGGCGGTCGCCCGAAAGGAATATAACACCTGTAATTTTTTCCTTTTCAATAAAATCGAGCAGCTCTGTGCGTTCTTCCGGAAAAATCTTCCAAGACTCATCGGTGCAATACTCATTAAGCACCTGCGAACCCACCCCTATAAACTTAAACGTGGCTTTCGATTCTTTGAGTTTGGCTTTTAGCCATTGCATTTGCTTTTTTCCCAGCATTTCTCCTCCCTTAATATTTGGAACAGTGCGGTAATAGCGGCAATCGGTCATAAAAAACCCAGCATCCTGATAGCTGAAATTAAAATAGCAGCCGGGGTTATCGGGTTCGCCATACCCCGGATTTGCCCAAAACTTCTTGTGCAAATCCAAGGATTGCTTTTTGAATGGAAAATCTTTATCGCTGTTGTTCCAGCCAAACTCGTGGTCGTCCCAAATGGAATATTGCGGACGGCTTGTAACAAAATCCATGTGTAGCTTGTGATACTTACGCGTGTAGGCATATCGGCGATACATGCCTTCCGGCGATTTGTAATCTTTCGGGAAATTATATAAATAGTCGCCCAACCACAGCATAAAAGCTCCTTCTTCCTTCACCATTTGCGGGTAAATCCATTCCTCAATTCCGGGATGCAACCATCGCAGCCCTCGCGATATCCATAGAGCACACGAGCCAATCATAAAGGAAAAGTCATTGTTTTTGCCATCGAGCAGGGTGCGGATATAATGCTTTCTGCGAAGTTCCTTATCGTCGATTTTAAAATATACAATATAGGACGTATTGGGCTTTAAACCTGTGAAATTAAAGGTAATGGGAATGTCCTTTTTATAGCCAATAATATTCTGTGTGCTTTGGGTCATTGAAAAAATCGCCCCCGAAATAGTATCTTTCAAGGTAACCCTCACCGAGTCGGTATTTGCAACCATTATCCATAAACTAGTAGTGGTGGCGGTTGTGTGTCCCTGCATTGGCCCCGCCGTAAGTCGTTCTTCGTTGGGCAGTTGGGCATAATCGGTTAAGGAAATAAGGAGAAACGATAGAAGAAGAACGAACCGTGGCATTAACAAATATTAGGGCATAAAAGTAGATACCAAGGTATGAGGCTTTCAGTTGTTTAAGGAAATTTAGGAATTGGCCGTTTCGCTAATAATTTCATCATTCTCTTTGCCGCAAAATCCCCTTAGCACCACTTTGAAAAAAACTACATTTGCCGAAATTTTGAAATCCTTAAAAGCACAATGAAATTAAATATTGTTCTCCCCGTTTTGGGCTTGGTTGCATTGGCTTACAGCTCCATTTCGCAAACCTATTTGGTGCAGGTAAAACCGGCAGGCAGCAAAACCTGGGGCTATGCAAACGAAAAAGGAGAAATAGTGATACCCGCCACTTTCGAAAAGTGCTATGAATTTTCAGAAGAAGGCTATGCTCCTATATATGAACCTTCGGAAAAAGCCCATCATTTTATTGATGTAAAAGGCAAACGATTAGCCACCCAAATAACCGATTTTAAACTAAGGGAAGGTTTCCTATTTGGCTTTGGACTTAGAGGTTTCACCGAAGGAATGACAGCCATTATGCAAAACAAAAAATTTGGCTATATGAATACGGAGGGAAAAGTGGTGGTGCAGCCTAAATTTAACGATGCCACCGAATTTGATGGCGGATATGCCGTAGCAAACAGCGAGGCCAAACGCATAATTATTGATAAGAAAGGGAATGAAACTCCGGTTGAAATCCCCGGCTTATTGGATGTAAATAAATTTTCGGAAGGGTTTGCCCCCTACAGAGCTGCCGACAAACAATGGGGTTTTGTAAACACAAGCGGTAAAATTGTTATTCAGGCCAAATTTCTTTCCGTTGGCTATTTCTCAAACGGATTAGCCTGGGCTAAAACTTCTGACAATAAAATTGGCTATATCGATACAGATGGTAATTGGGTAATAAAACCCGGCTTCGATGTTGCTAAAGAATTTGACAAATCAACCGGATTAGCTAGAGTTAAAACAGGCGAAAAATGGGCTTACACAAACAAAGCCGGAGAAATAAGCACCATGAGCGATTCGGAAGTAATCAGCGATTTCTCCGATGGATTGGCCGAAGGCAAAAAGAATGGTAAAATCGGATTTTACAATGCCAAATGCGTTTGGGAAATAGAACCCCAATTTGACGGAGTAAGAGATTTTAAAAATGGATTTGCTGCCGCTAAAAAAGGCGAAAAATGGGGAATGATAAACAAACAAGGCGATTGGGTTATCCAACCCATCTATGACGGCATCCACGATATGGCTTTAGTAAAATAGATTTTCATTAAAACTTCATATTCTATACTATTCAACAACGCTAACTTTAAACTTTGAACTTGCAACTTTAAACTCATATGTCAATCTACCAATACAATTTCCCAACCCGCATCCGTTTCGGAGCCGGTGCAATGGACGAAGTAGCTCCGCACCTAGCGGCCGAAGGCTTCAAAAGACCACTTGTTGTTACCGACCCCACCGTTCGCGACCTTCCCTTTTTCAAAAAGCTTTTACAATCCCTCGAAAGCAAAGGCTTAAAACCAACCGCATTTTCCGATATTCATAAAAATCCCGTAAAAAGCGATGTACTTAAAGGGGGCGATGTATATGCCGCCGAAAGTTGTGATTGTATTATAGGAATTGGTGGCGGAGCAGGCCTCGATGTTGCCCGTGCCATTGTTTTACGCATCAATCACCGCCGCGATTTATTTGATTACGATGATTTGATTGGTGGCGACCAATACGTTACCGAAGATGTGCCCTATTTCATCACCATTCCCACCACAGCCGGAACTGGTAGCGAAGTAGGTCGCAGTGCTATCATCAGTGAAGACGACACAAAACGCAAACGCATACTTTTCTCGCCAAAACTTTTAGCCAAAGTAGTTTTTGCCGACCCTTTGCTTACTATGGAACTACCGGGCTTCATCACTGCTGCCACCGGAATGGACGCACTTACTCACAACATGGAAGCATTTGTTGCCAAAGGATTTCACCCCATGGCCGACGGAATAGCTTTGGAAGGAATAAACCTAATAGTAAACTCACTCGAAAAAGCTACCAATAAACCCGACCTCGAAAGCCGTAGCAAAATGATGATTGCCTCGCTAATGGGGGCCGTTGCTTTCCAAAAAGGCTTAGGCGTGGTTCATTCCCTTGCCCATCCTTTAAGTTCATTGCTCGATACCCACCACGGATTGGCCAATGCCGTGAATATTCCTTATGGAATGAAATTCAATATTGCGGGATTCGAAGACCGTTTCCGCCGAATAGCCATTGCTATGGAACTGAAAGAACACACCGGTGAAGCAGTGGTTCAAGCCCTTTTCGACCTCAACACCAAAGTAAATATCCCTCACAAACTAAGCGATATTGGCGTGAAGCAAGAACACCTTGACACCTTGGCCGATTTAGCTTTTGCCGACTTCTGCCACCCAAGTAATCCGAAACCGGTGTCGAGAGACGATTTTAGAAAGATTTATCAGGAGGCATTGTAGATGGAATGGCTAACCTAAGTCAACTCAAATCCAAAACCTCAAATGGCTGATACGATTATAGAAAGAACCAAGGTCACACAAAATCATGTAACCCCTTCGGGGTTACATGATTATAACTCCAACAAACACCCAACCAATGCCGGGTACATTTTCCCAATTATACATTCAGGTAATCTTTGCTGTTAAAGGCAGAGAAAACCTTATTGAAAATCATTGGAAAAATGAATTACACAAGTATATGGCTGGCATAATAAAAGGAAAGGAACAAAAGTCAATTATCATTAATGGAATGCCTGATCACATTCATGCATTCATCGGACTTAAGCCATCAATTGCTATTTCTGATTTAGTAAGAGATTTGAAAAATAACTCTTCAAATTTTATTAACGAAAATAAATTTGTAAAAGGGAAATTCCAATGGCAGGAAGGTTTTGGTGCATTTTCATACTCTCACTCCCATATTGAAAAAGTGTATAATTACATTTTAAATCAAGAGGAGCATCATAGGGTTAAAACCTTCCGAGAGGAATACATTGATTTTTTGAAGAAATATGAGATTGAACACAGTGAAAAATATATATTTGATTGGATAGAATGAATAAAAGCTATGTCACCCCTTCTGGGTTTGGAATGTTCTATGTTAATTTTGTGCTACAATCATAACACCCCTTCGGGGTTTAAAACACAATCCTAAAATTGTTTTTGAATAAAAAAATGACCCAACAAATTCAATCAACAACCCAGAATGGGTGCAATGATTATAAAACAACACAACAAGCCTAATCTAAAACCCCGAAGGGGTGACATGATTATAAAACGACACTACAAATCTAATCCTTAACCCCAAAGGGGTGAAATGATTATAAAAACGACACAACAAATCTAATCCTTAACCCCGAAGGGGTGAAATGAT